>NZ_JBQUZK010000059.1:0-99148 GCF_056313885.1 Methylosinus sp. DMC45 | reverse complement strand
CGCACACGCCTTCTTCTCGGCTATATGTATCGCCGCCGCCGTCGCCTTCTATCTCAATCAATGAGTCCTGAGCCTAGAAGTCGGTCGCTCTCGCAGAAGCGACTCGGCAACAGGAAGAGCAGTGTTTCCTCCGGCAAGCTCTCTACCGGCGATTGGTAAGTTCCCGAAGCGACGATATCCGGCAAGCCGGAGTCGCGGATCAGAGTATCGGTCGAGATGAGCGTGCGGCCCGGCCCGAGAACAGCGCGGCTACACCAATTGCCGAAGCTGTCGCGGTATCCCGAGATTGGAGCCGCAGGGGTAATCGAAATATGGTCGGGACAAGAGAGATCGGAAACGCGTGTGAAATGCACGTTGAGAATCAAAATGGCCGGCGTCGGCTGCGGAAAGTCGTATCGAAGCTCATAGCCGATGCGAAGTTTCATGGCCGTGCTCCAGTTTTCGTGGGGCGGACCCACATTTAGCGAATTCCACGCAGCGCCTCATGTCGAGCGTGGCCGTGATCGAGCGTCGACCCGCTCGTCTTTGTCGTCGCCGCTCTTGCTTTGCTCCTTTCGGTCGCTTTGGCGCTCTACCTCGACGTTCAGTCGCTGGTAAGCGCCAAGTCCGAGCACGATGAGAACGGCTGTCACGAGCAGAGCTGTCGGAGAGAGCATTTGCGCTACGTCCTTGCTCACCTGGAATACGATGACCAGACCTTCGATGAACACGGCGATGACGATCGTCGAGATAAACTTTGCAAGGCTGCGCCGCGCCTCGGACGCGGTGAGCGTCCCAGGGCGTCGTATGACTTCTTCTTCCACGAAATATTTGGCGACGTCGAAGACGGCTATCGCGATGACGACATAGCCGATCGCAGTAAGAAGCGCATTGCCGCCCTCGTGCCAGGACTTTTTCAGATCGGCGATCAGCTCGAGCGCGCCAAATGCGACGAGCGCTAGAGCCAGCAGCATCAACATTGCGCTCACGATCCCGAATGTCACCCGTGACAGAAGCGCCATCATTCAGCCGATCCTCCCTGCGGTTTCGCCTCGAGGCGGCGCTATTCACTCGACCGGAAGCGACGCGGCGCGCAAAGCGTGTCGAGCCGAACAAAGTCCAGACATTCATTTCGCGGCGACTCGTTGCGGTTTCGATGCAAAATCGCGCGATATTCGGACGACTAATCAATATGCCCGCCCAGCCGGCGCTCGACACGAGCATTTCGCTCCCATTGCGGTCGGCCCATAGAGCAGGCACATCTCGCCACCGATCGCACGGAAGCACGCATAGGCATACTCGGTGTCGGCAGGAGCGTGTCTGTAACTGCCTGTCGAGTCGTGAATGGGTTTGTGAGTGCGCCGAACCCGTAATTGCCATAATATGGACAGGCGAAGTCTGCGGCGACCGCGGGCCGGCGGAAAAAAGACGTCGCCGAGCCAGGGATCCGTCGGTTGGTCGCGCTGTGGCCGGTCAAGATGACGAGGAGAACCATTCCAAAGCGCGAGCGCCACCATCGTTTTTTTTACTACCGATAGGCGCGTAGTATCGATTGTCTTCGCCGCTTGACCAAGCGAAGAGTGTATCCGCCTTTCTCCCGAAGCCCCGGCGCCTTGCTTGCTGCCTGGCGAGCTCGTAGCTCATTTCAAGTGGTCCGTACTGATGCGATGATCTTGATTTCCAGGCGTCCCCGATAGCGCAGCAGCCATCATTCCATTGATCATCCGCGCCGCGCAACGAGTCCCGAGAGGCGGTTCACGCTCGCGAAGCATGGAAAGGGTCGATAATCAGAATGTCGCAGCTCCCGAAATCACGGACATTTCGGGTCGCCACCGCGGTTCCCTGGCGATCTGGCAATCGGCTTCCATGAATGGTTGCCCGACGGCTCGCCGCGATGACGGCGTAGGCCTTCGCGGCGGCTTTGTCGATGGGCAGGACGTGATCGATAATTTCCGCGGTCAGCATTATCTTCTCCAAAAGTCGTCAGTCCCGGGAGGTCGCTTTGGAAATTGATTGCCGCGACTTCAGTCGTTCGCGCGTCGCCGACTTCGCATAGCGACCCCGCGACCGTCATCGGGGGAACGAAACTCACCTCCAGCCGATCGGGCGCCGCGAACGTCCGCGAAGTCCAAAGAAAGCCGACCTACGGCTCGAGCAGGGCGAAGGTCCCCTTTTGGCGCGACCTCCCCGCTCCGGACGATGAAGGGGGGCCTCCCGCTTGGCCATCACCGGGAAATCCACCGTGTCGCCGGATTTATCGACGGCCCGATAAAGATATTTCCAACGACCTCTGATCGTCACATAGGTCTTGTCCAATCGCCAGCTGGAGCCGACTGGGCGCTTGGGGGAACGGAACTGACAATCGAGTTCGGGCATGTATTTGACGACCCAGCGATTGAGCGTCGAATGGTCGACTTCGACGCCGCGCTCTTCCATCATTTCCTCAAGTTGCCGATAGCTGATCGAGTAGGCGACATACCAGCACACGCCCCAAAGGATGACGTCTCGTTCAAAATGGCTGCCCTTGAAATCGATCATAGCGCAATTCCGCCTGCCGTGATGCTGGAAATCATAGCCCAAAACGACCCGCGACAAAAATCTGCGACAGAACCAGAACTCCTTCGTGCGCGCTTGCTTCCTGTGTAGCGCTCACCGCAACAGGAAGTGAGGAAGAACCATCAAACGTGAGAATTTTATTGTCCTACATTGTCATGTTTAATGGCTTTTTCGATTCGGATTCGGATATTCTCAAGCCACGATGGCTCCTGACACGGGCATACTCGCTCAATACGAGGAGCGATATTTCCGTGGTGATCGTGATGTCGAGCGTCGACGATCTTTTCAAAGGCGGCCATTTCGATTGCGAGATCATCTCTCGCTGCGTGCGTTGGTATCTGCGCTGTAAGCTCGGTTTCCGAGATAGCCGTTCGTGAAATTTGCGCCACAGCCGGATTTTTCAGCGGCAGGTCAGCGCAGACGAGCCGCGCTTCACTCCGCGAGATATTTGTCGTGGCCAGCGAGTTGTGGCGGCAGCCCCAGCTCCTTCAACGCAGAGTCCGTGACCGTGACATCGTCGCCGCAAATATTCGGCCGGCCATTTGTCGGCAGCACGATCCGCCAGCTTTCGTTGGTCCGCCGCATCAAAACCTCGAGCTCCAACTCCTCGGCCGATTGCTCGCAGCTCTCCCATAGTTTGATGGGCTTGCCGCCGGGTCGCTGCGGATGCGCGCGGAGGAGCGCATGGCCCTTGGCGACGCGGAGCCAGAGGACGCGAAACTCGATCGGCTTGCCGAACGCCGCCTCGGCGGAGGGGCGAAGCGCGTCGAGGATGGCCGCGCGTTCCGCCGAACCCTGCTTGGGCTCAAAGAAAACATCCTCGCCGGCGAAGGCCATGGATGACGAGAGTCCCAGGCCAACAGCCAGCGGAACGAAAAACCGAGCGTGCAACCCCTGGCCTCCCGTCAAGGACATGCGCCGATGCGCCGGCCCCTGGTCCCGACGACCTGCTGATCGCCTCCCGGTCCCGACATCGTCATCGTCCCTTCATAGCTCGTCTTGGCGTAAGTGAGGTCGGACGCCATGGCCATGCCCTGACAGACAGTGGCAAAGCGGATTCTCAGGCCGTCGATTTTCAGATCCTTGATCGTGCATTTGCCTTTCCGATTTTCCGCGTCGAGGGCGGCGGCGATCCCTTTTTCATCGCCATTGGCGCTCTTGGCTTCTTCCGCGGTGATGCAACGTTCGGTGGCCGCGCCGATCGGCTGCCCCCGTAGCAATGGGGTCACCGACCACAAGCCGGGCTCCAGACGTTCCTGCGCTATCGCCGGACCGACGGCGCACAGCGCCAATGTGACGAATGTCATTCTCTTCATGGTTCTCATGTCCTTATCGCTCGACCAGTTCGACGCGACGGTTCTTGGCCCGTCCGACGTCGTTATTGTTGAGGGCGATCGGCGACGACATGCCGGCGCCGAAAGATGTGAGCCGTGAGGGATCGACGCCGTGATCGCGTGTCAAGGCGGCGACGACGGCCTTGGCGCGGCGATCGGACAAGCCGAGATTATAGGCGAACTCCCCCTGATTGTCGGTGTGCCCGGCGACGATCAGCTTCAAGCCGGGCTGGGCCGCGAGCAGCCTGGCGATTTCGACCAGCGTCGGCTTCGACTCCGGCTTCAGATCCGACTTGTCGGTGTCGAAGAATATGCCGTAGAGCGCCACGCGGCCCGAGGCGCCGAGCCCGGCGGCCATGGCGCCGGCGTCGAGAAAGACAATTTTGTCGACTTGGATCGGCTTCAGTTCTGCGGTCGTGACCGAGATGATCGGAGCGCTCCGGCTTTCGCCCACCAATATGGCGGCGTAGACATCGCCTTCCGCGCGCGCGAGCTTGGCCAGCACATAACGCACGCCTGAGCCGAAGCGCGCATTGACCATGGCTCCTTCGAGTTCCCCGCCGAGACGAAAATAGGAATTTTCGCCGCCGAGGCACGTTTGATTGCCGCATTCGAACAGAATTTCGAACCCTTTCGTCTCGAGAGAGGATTTGAAATTTTGTTCGATTTCGAGGGCCGAGCGATCCTTCGGCCCGTCATACCGTATGGCGGTGATCCTGCCCTGCAGCGTGAGGCTGACGCCGGCCAGCTTGTCGCCGGTAGCTTTGAGATTCATCGGACGGTCGAGCAGTCGCGTTTCGCCGAACTGCGACTGCTTATAGGCCGTGATCTCCGAGCCGGCATAGCGGCCGACCAGAGGATGATCCTGCGATCCGCGAACATCGGCGGCGCGGGTCGATCCAGCGTAGAGCGCCAGCGAGATCAGTGTGATCGCGGGAAACAACAACTCGCGTTTCGACATATTCCTGCTCCCGCCCGATTTGCCGGAAGCGAGGTCTAGGCGCTCAGACTGTCGAATGCTATTCCCCGCGCGGGGAGGTCCGCGCGAATGCCCGCCAAGAAGAACATGGCCCGGCGCAAACTCCATGCGCTCGATCTTTTGTGCCGCGCCGGGACTGGGATTGCGCCGGTCGCCCCCGCAGCCTGCCGCCAGATTCGCGAGCTGGTCGGAGCCGATGCGGCCTCGATTTTCTGGCTCGACGAAAACGGCCTTCCCCAGGGCTTCTTCCATGAGGACTCGCCGGAGAGCGCGCGCGATCTGTTCGTCAATGAATTCGAGCGGCTGTTCATCGGTCCGGCCGAATTGAACGTGACGGCGCTGGCGCGTACGCCGGGGCCGCGCGTCGGCCGCATCGCGCGGCCGGACAAAGCCTATTTCTCCTCCAACACCTACAACCTATTGGTCAGGGCGAGCGGCCATCATCACAGTCTCGACCTGAGAATCGACCTCGAGGGTCGCGCGCGCGCCGTCGTGCTGCTGTTTCGCGGCGGTCAACGCGCTTTCGAGACGACCGATGCGGCCGCGCTGGAGCAGGTCACGCCCTATTTGCAGCAGGCCATCGCCTCGGCTGTGACAGAACAAGTCTGGAGTTGCAGCGCAAGAAGGGGACACATGCTGATCGATGTCTCCGGCGAGCGCTTGTCGATGCTCGATGAAGACGCCGAATTGCTGTTGAAGATGTGCACGCTCGTGGGACAGGAGATCCGCCTTTGTGGACCCATCCGCTCGCCGCCCCGCGTCGTGCGCGAATTGTGCGCAAAGCTCCAGGGCCGAGCGATCGTGCGCGAAACGCTGCCGATCCCCGGCGGCCGCCTCGAGGTGACGGCGCGTCGCTTGATGGCTCCAGCGCCGGAGAATGGCGCCGAGCAGGTTCTCGTCACGCTCGAACTGGAAGAGCCTCGACGGCTCGAGACGATCGATCGTGTGCTCGCACTCGACGTTTCTCCGCTTCAACAGAAAATCGCCCTTGTCGCAGCTCTCGGGGGATCGCGCGGAGACAGCCTCTCCGAAACGGGAATCAGCAACGAAGCTTTGAAGAAACATCTCGCTGCGATTTATGCGGCCGCGGGCGTCGACAGCTGGGAGAAGCTCACGAGAGAACTGAACCTCGGACGCCCTTGATCGCCTGGGCGAAGGGCGGCTCGGCCACGACGATGACGCTGCCGCAGCGCTTGTCCTCGCCGGCCGAGAACTGAGCGCCACCCGGCAAGCGCCGCGCCCATCGAGGAAACATCGAACCATAATAAGGTTTCGCGAGGTTGCGTATTGATCGAACCCGCTACGCCGGAGGTGCAGCGAGATCACTGAAGCGAAGCTTTCGGCTCGACGCTTTGCCCCCCAATCAGCAGGGGGCATAGACCTTCAACCGGGCCACGGGATATGCGGCGTGGCGAACGTCCGCGAAATCCAGGGAAAGAGGACCTTCACATCGTCCAGATCGAATGGCCACTTCTGGCGCGAGTTCCCCCTTCCCGATGGCGAAGGAGGAATTGTGACCCAAAGGAGACCGTTCAACCCGTGAGGTCGGCGTCCGGTTACCCAGAGAGCAGACATTCGCGCTATCCGGGACCAAGGCCGAGCAATGCGCATCCTATTCGCGCCAGGCTTCCGTCTCATAAGAATGTTCGTTCCCGAATGTGGAAAGCCAGTTCGGCGGACATATATCTGCGTCGCCCACTTCATGGGCGCTTTGGGAGGAAGGGGTTGGCTCCGACGGGGACAATCATGCCGACTCCCGATTCAACCAGAACCCTGCGCAATCATGCCTCTTGGAACAAGGGACGCCTGCTCGGCCAAAAGCGCCCGCTGAGGCCAAAGGACGTCTGGACCATCCGGGTTCGCTTGCAGCTCGAAGACCGCAAGCGCGACCTCGCCATGTTCAACCTCGCTATCGACAGCAAGCTGCGAGGCTGCGACCTCGTGCGACTGCAAGTGAACGACGTCTGCGTCGGCGGCCGCGTGCGCGACCGCGCTGTCGTGATCCAAAAGAAAACCGGTCGCCCAGTCCAGTTCGAGCTGACCGAGCAAACTCGGCTATCGGTCCTGGATTGGCTGGACCGACGAGCCGCCGTGACAGCGGAGTATCTGTTCCCGAGCCGCTTCACGACGCGGGCTCACATTTCTACCCGGCAATATGCGCGCATCGTAAAGAAATGGGTGGCGAGCGCCGGACTCGATGGTTCGGTTTACGGGACGCACTCCATGCGACGGACCAAAGCGGCTCAAATATACAAAAAGACGGGAAATTTGCGCGCCGTCCAACTTTTGTTGGGGCATTCCAAATTGGAAAGCACCGTACGCTATCTCGGCATAGAGGTTGACGACGCTCTCAGCATTTCAGAGCAAGTCGATCTTTGAACCGAACCAGTATCGCGGTGGGACACGAACGCATTCGTCCGCCTCATCGCGAGCATGTCTATGCGGCGTCAGCCGTCAGGTCGGGGCGGCTCGGGCAAGCGCCTGGCCGGCCCTCGCGAAAGTTGCAACTCCCGGTCGGGATTGACATCTGGCTTCACCGCAACGATTAATCGTTTATTGATACGGTCAAGCTTCGCGGGGGCGGGCGTATGTTGAATTGGAGGCGCTTTGGCGCCGGTACTTTTGCGCGCGCTCATATCGTCATAGCGTCGATTCTTCTATCGGCATTGGGCAGCGCGCCATCTTTCGCTGGATCGATCCAGCAGCCGGGACTAATGGCGGGCCTGCCGGAGGGCTGGGCTCCAGAGCCTGGGCTCTATGGCGTCATGGCCTTCAATTCCGGCGCCGATGAAAAGTTCAATTCGACAATGGGCGTGCCGGCCTTTCTTAATTTTTCCACGCCGCTCGAGGTCGCTGGCGCGCGCGTGCAATTCAAGACCGTGCCGCTCGTCGTCGCCAACGTCAACATGCAGGGCCTGCATCGAATCGGCACTTACAATTCTTATGTCGGCTCATGGTTTTCGTGGTTTCTCGGCCACGGACTCAATGTCGCGATCGGCGAAGGCGCATGGATATCGACGGGCTCCCCGCTGACGCGCGCGCTCGGCACTGATTTCACGGCGTTCCAGCAGAATCTCGCAATTACCTACTTGCGCGACAATTGGAACATCACGCTCAACAGCTTCTATGCGACGGGGCACACCAATCCATTCGCCAGCTCGCCACAGACGTTGAATTTCGATTTGACGGCGATCAAGCGCGACGGACGCGCCGAATGGGGCTTCATCGCCTTCAGCGAGGTGGATCTCGACAAGCCTTCGGTCGGCTATATGAACCGACAGAGCTCGGTCGCGCTCGGCGCGCTCTACGGCTATCTGATCGGCAATCAGATCAGCGCGCAAATCAAGCTGTCTCACACATTTTATGCGAAGAACACGGCGCGCGACACGCGGCTCGGCATACAGTTCATCATCCCGATCTACACGCCCGCCGCGCCCGCGCCCTCCAATACCGCAGAGGCGCTCGCGGCGCGCTAGCTCAACATTTAAAGCTCGGACGAGCGGGAGAATTCGATGGACATCCGAACCGTTCTCGCGGGAGCCATTCTGTCGGCGAGCGCCGTTGTCGGCGCCGCGGCGAGTGAAGACGGGCGCGGCGGCGCGTCTCTCGATCGAGAGCTGCGCGCCTATATCGCCGAGCATCATCTCACCGGCGACGCCGTCGATAGCCGTAAGCTGCCGATCCCTGCGTTGTCGGACCCGCTGCCGCGGCTCGGAAAGCTGCTGTTCTGGTCGAAGGGCATGAGCCCAGCAAAGGATGTCGCCTGCGCCAGCTGCCATCATCCGATGCTCGGCTTCGGCGACGCCCTGCCTCTGCCAGTCGGCGTCGGCGCCAATAATCCCGATCTGCTCGGCCCCGGCCGCAAGCGCGTCGACAGGCCGGGCACATTCCCTCCTTTCGGAACGGGCGATTCGGCCATGCCGCGCAATTCGCCGACGCTGATCGGCCTCGCCTTCTGGGACCAGTCGATCACTTGGGACGGCACTGTGTTCAGCACGACCGGCACGCCCGGCATGAGCGGCGTCGACGGCCGCATCGTCGCGCCGGTCGATTCGCCGCCGGTGCGGGGGATGTTCAATAATTTCATGCTGCCGCGGCAGGAATACATCTCCTATGAGGAGAAATTCAAAGCCGGCATGCCGATCAGCTCCGGGCATGGAATGTTCCCGACCGCGGTCAACGCCGCCATGCGCGGCAAGGCCTATGGGGGAGCCGGCAGTCCGCAGACGCCCGGAGCCACCGATCTCGAGGTGCGCCAAAATCTCGCGGCGCGCTTCGGCGGCTATGGCGATCCGAACGATCAATTCGCCAAGAACGAATGGCTGCCGCTGTTCCGCGCCGGCTTCAAGGATTATCAATCGCCGCCCGAGCAGCTGGTGACGGCCAACAACATCTCGATCGCCATGGCCGATTACGAGCGGACCATGACCTTCACCCATACGCCCTGGCGCGCCTATGTGCGCGGCGACAGCCATGCGATCGGCGAGTCGGCCAAGCGCGGCGCGCGTCTGTTCTTCGCGACGGCCGAGCAAGGCGGCGCCAATTGCGCCTCCTGCCATTCCGGCGATTTCTTCACCGACGAGAAATATTGGGTGCTCGCGGTTCCGCAGATCGGCCGCGGCAAGACCGACCTCAACACGATCGAGGACGGCATCGACGATTGGGGCCGCGGACATATCACCGGCCATCGCGACGACAAATACGCCTATCGCACGCCGACGCTTCTCGGCGTCGAGGTGACGGCGCCCTTCGGCCATAGCGGGGTCTACAACACGCTCGAGGACATCGTCCGGCATCATCTCAATGTCGAGCGCGCCGTCGCGAGCTTCGATTACAAGACGATCCCGGCCAGCGGCGGGCCGATCAACTCGAAATTCGCCAAGGACCACACGCAAAATGCGCTCGACATGCTTCGCTCGCAGCGCGAGGACGGGATGCCGGGAGTCATTCGTGATGTCGAGCTGACCGACGGACAGGTCGCCGATATTTTGAGCTTCCTGAAATCCCTCACCGATCCGTGCCTCAAGAACAATAAATGCCTGGCGCAGTGGATTCCGAACGCCAGCGATCCAGACCCCGATGGCTTGCGGCTGTGCGCGATCGACCAGCACGGCCGCGAGTTCCTGCCCGGCTCATGCCAGAGGTCGGGCGCACGCCGATGAGCAAGTGCGGCGCTTGCGCGAGAGCACAGCGCCGAATAATCGGCTAATCTATCGGTTCAGCCGGCCTGCAAGAGCCGACTGAACAGGGGGGGAATAGGTGCTATCGCAGACGTCCGAGCGTTCCATGCGGAACGTCAGAGTCATCGTGCTTATCGCCTGGGGCGCGCTGATCGCCGCGCTGTTCTTCGATCCGCTGACCGCATGGCTCACGCAGCCCGATTCCGGCAGTCCGTTTCGGATCGGCGAGGATCCCGTCGTCATTCAGGGCGTTCCGCGCTATTCGACGCCCTATTCGATGACGAACCGTATTTTCTGGACGATGGCGGTTCCGCTCGTCCCCTTCTCGATCATGCTGCTCGGGCATGAATTCTGGCGCCGTGTCTGCCCGCTCTCGCACGCCAGCCAATTCGCCCGCATGTTCGGCTTGGAGCGCAAGCTGCCGAACTTGAATCGCAAGACGGGACGGGTCGAGCGCATATTGGCGCTGCTGCCGTCGCAATCCTGGTTACGCCGCAACCATTACTATTTCCAGCTGGGGTTTTTGACGCTGGGCGTGACAGGCCGCATCCTCTTCTACAATTCGAGCCATATCGCTCTCGCGGCGGCTTTCATCTTCATCATCTCTTTCGCGGTCTTCGTCGGCTTCACCTATGGCGGCAAGAGCTGGTGCAATTATTTTTGTCCGACGGCGGTCGTGCAGCAGATCTACACCGGTCCCGGCGGCCTCTTCGATTCCAAGCCGCACATCGAGCGCGTGGCGATCAAGCAATCCTCCTGTCGCGCTTCGACCGACGCCGCCGACCGCAGCATTTGCGTCGGCTGCATGACGAACTGCCCGGACATCGACCTCGAAAATAATTATTGGAAGGCCGTTGATCTCGACCAGAAGCGGAACGTCTATTATCTGTTTTTTGGCCTCGTTTTCGGCTTCTACACTTACTATTTCATCTATTCCGGCACTTGGGATTACTATATGAGCGGCTACTGGACGCATGAGAGCGACCAGTTCGGCGCGTTGCTGAAGTCTGGCCTCTATATCGGCGGCCACGCCTATCCGGTTCCGAAGATCGTCGCCGCGCCGGCCTATATTCTCCTCTGCATGGGCGTCTCATTCGGACTGTTCGTCGCTTTGGAGAGGTTCTACGCTTGGTGCTCCGCGGCGCGCGGAGTCTCGCTCTCCAAGGCGCAGCGTCGGCACCATATGATGACGATTTCGGGCTTCGCCGCTTTCACTTTCTTCTACGCTTTCGCGGGCCGGCCGAATATTCAGCTGATGCCGCCGATCGCCATCAAGCTCATCGACCTCGCCATCGCCGCGACATCGGTCGCCTGGCTCATTCGCTCGCTGACGCGCAACGCCGATCTCTACCGGCACGAGAGCCTCGGCCACGCGCTGCGGCAGGAGCTCGCGCGCATGGGCTTTCGATCGGAGGCGTTTCTGGACGGCCGCTCGCTGGACGAGCTGTCCGCCGATGAAATCTATGTGCTCGCCAAGACGCTTCCGAACTTCTCCGTCGACCAGAAGCGCAACGCCTATCGCGCCATTCTCGCCGATGCGCTCGCGACGGGCCAAACGCGCTCGTCGGAGAGCTTGAAGCTGCTGCGGGATTTACGCGTCCAGCTCGGCCTTTCCGACTCCGACCATGACGCGATCGCCCATGCGCTCGGCGTCGAGGATCCGTCGCTGTTCAACTCCGATCTCGCGCGAACTGTCGAGGAACATGCGCGACGTCGGAATTATCGCGAATTCGTGATCGATCTCATCCAAAAGGGGCTCGCGGCCGGCGTCGCTCCAAAGGCCTGGCTGGCGCGGGCGGAGACGCTCGTCTCGATCCGGCAGATGCGCAATTGGTTCAATATCTCCGATGAGGAGCATGCCGAGATCGTCGGCGAGGCGACCAACGATCAGACGCGGCTGACCGAGCGGATCGAGGCCCTGTCGCATTCGCTGAAATGGACCGAGGCCGCGCGCTTCACGCTCTCGCACGAGAAGCGGCCGGAGGCGTCGTTGCTGGCGAAGACGATCGTCAAATGGCAGGCTCAGCTGGTGCGGGAAATCGTCCATCTCGCCGCGACGCTCGATGACGCCGCGCGGGCAGCGGAGCTCGTGCGGCCGATCGCGCTCATTCTCGGGACGGAGGGAAAATCCGCCCTCGCGGAGACGATCGATTCGGCGCCCGCCGCATTGCGCGACGCTATTCACGCCGCCAGAACCACGGCTTCCGCATCCTATTTCGAGATCATCGAAATGTCGCGGCCGGCGGATGTGGTGTTTCGGACCTTTCTCGACGATCGTGACGCGCTCGTGCGCGCTCTCGCGGTCTCCGCGCTCGCGGCCGAATCCGCGGAAGGCGCCGCTCTCGCCCGTGAGATGTTCGCTCACGACGAGGCTCTGCCGCCTCTCGCCGAGGAGATCGTCGCCCGCGCCAAGCATGGCGAGCGCTCGCCCATTGTGCTGATCATGGCGGAGCTCCTCGTTTCTTCTGTGTTCTCGCGCGTCGATCTGTCGGTGCTTGCCGAGATCGCTCGCCGCTCGACGATCGAACGCCATCCGAAAGGGACGCAGATCTGCCGTCAAGGCGAAAGCTCCGATGGCATGTTCGTGCTGGTTCGCGGAGAGACCATCGCCTGGGTCGCCGACAAGAACGGCCGCGAGATCATCGGTCGTGGCAGCGCGGGCACTGTGTTCGGCGAGCTCGGCGTCATCAGCGGCCGGCCACGCGCGGCGTCGGTCGAGGTGACGAGCGACGAGGCGACCGTGGTCGCGATTCCGCGCAGCGCCGTCGATGATCTGCTCGGGCGCGATGCGAGCGCCGTGCAGAGCATATTGAAGACCGTCACGGGCTATCTGCTCGATAATATGGCCGCCGCATCGGCCAAAGCGAAACAGGAATTGCAGACATCATGACAGCCGCTGGCGGACGCCGATCATGACAGCAACGAACGACAAATCCGCGGCGGTCGTCGAGCTGCCGATGCTGCTCTTCCTGCGGATTGCCGATGGCGACGGCGCGATGTCGGCTTTGGAGATGGAGCGTTTCGACGCGCTGCTGCGCTCTCCCGACTGGTGCCGCTCGCCTCTGCTGCGTCAGTCGCTGCCGCTCACGGAGCGCGATAAGGGCGCCTTGTGGCGTCGCTATGTCGATGGCGATCTCGCGGTCGATTCGGGCGCGGTCGCAGCGGCGCTCGATAGCGTGCTCGCCGAGCTTCCCTCCGAGGAGCAGGCCATCTTCGAGCAGGACCTGCTGTCCTTCTCGCGTCGAATTCTCGAAGCCGCCGATCGCCACGCGGGATGGTTCAGGACCGATCAGAAGGCGCATGTTTCCTTCGAGGCTCTCGGCGAGCTGATCCGGCGGCCGTCCGCCCGTGGACACGCCGCCGCTCTGCATCGCATGTCGAAGACCCGGCCGGTCCCGACGGATAGCGACGGCGCGCTGCATCTGGCGCTCGCCGGAGACGATAGCTTCTGGCGAGGCGGCAAGCTGTCCTTGAGCTGCCTGCGCGTCATCGACGAGACGCATGACGTCAAGACCTTCGACTTCGTCGCCGAGCCGCGGAAGTTCTTCTGCTACGAGCCTGGACAATTCGTCACGCTGGAGCTGCCGATCGACGGGCGGATAGTTCGCCGCAGCTACACGATCTCCTCGTCGCCCTCGCGGCCGCATATTCTCTCGGTGACGGTCAAGCGCGTCGAGAATGGCCTCGTCTCCAATTGGCTGCACGATCATTTGCGGGCGGGCATGACGCTCTCGGCCGATGGCCCTTATGGCAAATTCTCCTGCGTCGATGGCGCCGCCGGACCCTATCTCTTCATTTCGGGCGGCAGCGGCGTCACGCCGGTGATGTCCATGGCGCGATGGCTGCTGGACACGGCCGCCGACGCCGACATTCGCTTCGTGCATTTCGCGCGCCGGCCGGAGGATTTCGTCTATGAACGCGAGCTTCGTCTGCTCGAGGCGCGTTTCCCCAATTTTCGTTGCGGCTTCGCCTGCTCGCGCGCGACGCCGGAGGAATGGAGCGGCCCCGTCGGTCGCTTCTCGATCGAGCTTTTGTCGCAGCTCGCGCCCGATATGATGTCGCGAGCCGTTTATCTCTGCGGTCCCGACGGCTTCACGGAGAGCGTGCGCGTCGGCCTGACGGAAGCCGGCTTCGACATGTCACGCTTTGCGCAGGAGAGCTTCGGCGGAGCGCCGAGCCCTGCGGCCGTATCGGCGAAGCCCGCCGACGCGCCGCCGGCGAAAATCATATTTTCGACGAGCGGCAAGGAGATCGAATGCACGAGCGCCGATTATGTGCTCGACATTGCGCTCGCCAATGGAATCGAGGCGGCGAATTCTTGTCGCGCCGGCCAATGCGGCGTGTGCAAGACGACTGCGCTCGAAGGAAAGGCCGTCCATGATTGCACGGATAGCCTCACCGAGGAGGACATCGGCCTCGGATTGATACTCGCATGTCGAGCGAGGCCCGAGGGAATTTTGGTCGTCGATCTTTGAGATCCGATCCAGACCATAGCGCCAAAGCGTTGGACGCGCCTGTTCTTCGCGGGCGTCGCGATGGGTGCGCGCGCTCGTCGAGCGCGAACGTTGCTGAAAGGACACACCTGCGGCAAATAGCTACGGAAACCCGCGAGAAATGGAATTTCAGACTTAAGCCAGAGCATTCGCTCCCGTAGTCTCGGCGATCGATTTACATCGTTACGGGGCGCGGATCGACGCACATCGATCCGTTGGAACGGGGGCAATAATGAAGAAATTTTCTGTCGTATCGGCAATGGCGCTCGCCTTGTCGACACATGCCGCGCATGCGGAGGACGCATCGGCCGCCAGCGGCTGGCTCGCAACGACGACCCCACCTGCGCCGGCCGCTAACCCCGCGCCGCTGCCGCCGGCGCCCATGGGCGTTTTCGGCGCCGATATGCCGCCGCCCGAGAAGCTCGTGCTCTCGATCACGCCGAACTTCGCCAGTCTTTCGGGCATGAGGATCGGCACGCGAAACGTGTCGAACGAATATATCGCAACGCAGGTTCCGTTCTTTCTCAATCCGAAGCAGGCGGTGCGCCTCATTCCGCAGCAGGTCTCCGTCGCGACGCAGGTCGTCGCGCTGGCCTATGGCGTCAGCAAGGAATTCGCTGTGGTGTTCACCTCCGGCATGGGCGAGCGCAATGTCGAGCCGCTCACTTTCGCGGGAACATCCGGCATCGTCCCGCTCGGCCGCAGCCATGTGGGAACCGTCGGTCTCGTCGACTTCACGCTCTGTGGCGTCTATCGAGTCTATGAGGACGACGTCAATCGCATCCAGATGAATCTCGGCTTCTCCTTCCCGACGGGCAACAACAAGGCCGTGTTCAACGGATTGCTGGCGCCGAACGGAACCATCAACTACGTCCGCGGCTATTACGGAATGCAGCCCGGCACGGGCACTTTCGACATCATGCCGGGCGTCGTCTACGCCGGTCATCTCGGACAATGGTCGTGGGGCGCGTCCTATCGCGCGCGCTTGCCGCTCGGCCCGAATCCGCAGGGTTATCTGTGGGGCAATCTGCATGAGTTCAACGGCTGGGGCGGCTACACTTGGATCCCCGGCCTGACGACGACATTCCGCGTCAATGCGACGACGCAAGGCACGATCCGCGGGTTCGATCCCGAAATTCGGGGGCCGGCCGCGCCGGGCAATCCGCAATATTACGGCGGACAGCGGATCGAGCTTTTCGGCGGCGGAACGATCAGCGGCAAATTCATCGGCGTCGACAATGCGACGATCGCTGTCGAAGCCGGTCTTCCCGTCTATCAGAATCTCAACGGCCCGCAGATCATGAAGAACTGGCAGGCGGGCATGTCGCTTCGTCTGCGAATTTAGTCCGCCGTGGCGCGCGGCGCTCGTGAAAAGAATTTTTCCAAGAGCCGCGCTCCCTGTGTAATTTTCCTCTCCGAATGGACGTATAAGCTATAGGCGGGCTCGGGCTTCCGGGCTCGCGAGGTCGCTCACAAAGCGACCGAATGTCCAAGGAGACAAGTATGAAAACCAATATCGTTTCAGGCGTCTCGATTGCCGCCGCGGCGGTCGCCCTCGTGGTGAGCGGCGCCGCCGTCACGCCGGCGCTCGCCAAAAAGGCTCCGGTTCATTGCGCCGGCATCAATTCCTGCAAGGGCGAGAGCGCCTGCAAGACCGCGAGCAGCGCCTGCAAGGGGCAGAATTCCTGCAAGGGCCAGGGCTGGCTGCCGGCGAAATCGGCGAAGGCCTGCAAGGCCAAGGGCGGCACAGTCGCGGAAATGTGATCGCGCCGGCGCGGGCGGCCGTCATGCGCGCGCCCGCGCCGATTTCCTTTTCGCAAGTCATTATCGCTCGGGAGGATCGGCATGAGCGCGCCGTCATCGCTCGGCTTCGGGCTCGGGCTTCGATCGACCTATTATCCGATCATTCTGGAGCAGAAGCCCAGCGTCGATTGGTTCGAGATCATTTCTGAAAATTATATGATTCCCGGCGGACGGCCGCTCGCTATTCTCGATCGCATCCGCGCCGATTATCCGATCGTGATGCACGGCGTCTCGATGTCGCTCGCCTCCACCGATCCGCTCGATCTCGACTATCTCGGCGAGCTGAAGGCGCTGGCGGAACGGATCGAGCCCGCTTGGATATCAGATCATTTGGCCTGGACGGGCGTTCACGGCGCCAATCTGCATGATCTCTTGCCGATCCCCTATACGCGCGAATCGCTCGATCATGTCGTGGACCGCATCCGCCGTGTGCAGGATTTTCTCGGCCGTCGGCTGCTCGTCGAAAATGCGTCCACCTATGCGACCTTCCAAGAGTCCGAGATGGAGGAGTGCGAGTTCCTGACGAAAATGGCGCAACGCGCCGATTGCCTGCTCCTGCTCGACGTGAACAACATTTTCGTGTCGGGCTTCAACCACGGTTTTGACGCCGAAAAATTCATAGATTCGATTCCGGTCGAGAGAGTCGCGCAAATGCACCTCGCCGGCCATACGAGCTATGAAACGCATAAGATCGACACGCACGACCAGCCCGTCTGCGAGGAAGTCTGGGCGCTCTATGAGCGCGCGCGAATCCGCTTCGGCGACGTTGCCGCCATGGTCGAGCGGGACGACAATTATCCGCCCTTCGAGGAGTTGCTCGCCGAGATGGAGCGCATGCGCGAGATCGCGCGCCGAGCGGACGAGTTCCGCGCGCGGAGCGCGGCATGACGCTGCGCGAGCTGCAAGATCGTTTTCAGGCCGGCGTGCTCGCGGGGCTCGAATCCGGCGAGGCGGCGATTCTAGATTCGGTTCGGGATTCGCCGCGAGCCGATCGCAGGACGTTGTTCGGCGTCTATGTCGACGCCTATCGTCTGCGTCTGGCCGAATTCATCTCAAATGATTTTTCGACTCTTCGGGAGTTCATGGGCGAGGAGGCCTTCGGCGCGCTGGTCGAGGACTACATCGCCGCGGCGCCGTCGCGTCACCGCAATGCGCGATGGTATGCGTGGCGTCTTCCCGAGCTCATGCGCGAGAGCCCGCAGTGGAGAAGCGACCGAGCGGCCTGCGATCTCGCTCTGTTCGAGAGAGGCTTGGCGGATGCGTTCGATGCTGCGGATGCGCCGACGCTCGCGATCGACGCTCTGGCCGCCACGAAGGCCGAGGACTGGCCTCGTCTGGTCTTCGAGTTTCATCCGAGCGTCGCGACGCTCGACCTCGCCAAAGGGATTGCGCGCCTCTTTGGCGCGCTGGCCGACGGAGAGGACGCCGAGTGCCCAGACCAAGAAGGCGTCGAAACGATTCTCATCTGGCGCAGAGACGATGAGCCCGTCTATCGCGAGATCGGCGAGGACGAGCGTCTCGCGCTCCTCGAGGCGCGAGACGGCAAGAGCTTCGGCGATATTTGCACGCTGCTCGAGTTTCAGAACAATGACGAGACTCTGTTGCAGCGCGCCGCCGGTTTTCTAGCGCAATGGTTCGCGGACGGTCTGGTGGCGAGGATTTCCTTGTCCGCCTGACGCGCCGTTCTCACGGGCGCGCGCAGCGGCGCGGCAGCAGGCGATCGATCGAAACGATGCCGGGTCCGCGCGCGACGACGAGCAGCAGGCAGGTCGCCCAGACGCCATGCGTCGGCCATGCGTCTGGATAGACGAAGATTTCGATCACCAGCGTCATGGCGAGCAGCGCCGCGGCGGCGAGCCGGCTCGCGAGACCGAGCACGAGCAATACCGGAAATACATGCTCCATGATCGTGGCGGCATGCGCCGCGACGACAGGATCGAGCAGCGGCAGCTTATAGTCTTCCTTGAAGAGATAAATGGCGTTTTCCGAGATGCGCCAACCCTCGAGCTTCGTCTGTCCAGATTGCCAGAAGACAGCGGCCGGGAAAATGCGGGCGCCGAGCGCGATGAAGGAATAGGGAATGCGCTCGAGCGCTCCGATCACGCGCTGCGTGAGGATGCAGAGCGAGGCTCCCGATGCGGGCTGTGTCGCATCATGAGCGGAATTCGTCATGTGTCACCTCTGATTGCCGTGAAAAATCCTGCCGTGAGCGCCTCGACGAGCGCCATGGACAAATCGAATGTCGGCTCTTCGGCGGTCGCGGCGCGAACGGCGTCGCCGAATTCCGCGCCTGCGGTGAGCCGCTGAAGAAATACCGCTCCGCCGGGCGCGAGGCGATGCGTCTCGACGCGCATGTGCGGACGGGTTACGAGAGCGTCCTCGGCGTCCCAATGCTCGAGCGGCGCCGGCTCGGCTTCGCCCGCATTCATCGCCCAAATCGTCACCATCGGATGGGCAGAACGAAGCACGTGGGCCGATGGGTGAATTTCGAAAGTGAGCGCCGCCAGACGATCGGGATCGACGGAGGCCAGTGATTGCGGCGACAGCGGCTCTCTATCGGCGGCGTGATAGGCGCGGATGCGCGCATCCTCGAGCCGCGCAACATCGGCGAGATAGGGCAGCTCCGAAACGGGCGCGAAGCCCGAGACGAAATCGGCGAAATCCTCGCCATAATCGAGCAGCACAGCGGATGTCGGCGGCCGCATGAGCACGAACTCGCGCGCCATTGCGGCGAAGAATTCTTCGCCCACGAGACGCTCCACGGCGGGAAAGCGGGCGGCCAGCGCCCGCGCGAGCCCGCCGATGACGCTATTGCGATAGACCTCGAAACGATCGGCGGGAGCGCCTCTCTCGGAAACCAGCGAAGCCGGCGCCGCCTGGCGCGCGTCGAGCAGAGCGACGGCGAACTGCGCCTGCGTTCTCTCCCACATTCGAGAGGCCTCTCTCATGCGGCCCGCTGCGCTGCGCCGTCGAGGATCGATTGCGCCCGCTGCGCCTCACGCGCGAGCGCCGCCCATTCGGGCGTTTCATTGTCCCATTCGACAAGGGTCGCGACAGGCCCTGTCTGCGCCAGTGCTCGGCTGAACAGCGCCCAAACGGCCTCGGCGACCGGCGCGCAATGGGCGTCGAGCGCGAAAGGCTCGCCACTCACGCCGCGCGTCTCGAAATGGCCGGCGAGATGGATTTCACGCACATGAGCGAAAGCGAATCTGGACAAATAGGCCGCCGCGTCGAAGCCCTTGTTCGTAGCCGTCACATAAATGTTCTCGACGTCGAGAAGCAATCCGCAGCCGCTGCGATCCGCGATCTCGGCGAGAAGCTCCGGCTCGGGCAGCTCCGTTTCCGCGAAAGAGAGATAGGTCGCTGGATTTTCCAGCAAAATCTGCCGTCCGAGAACGTTCTGGATCTCGTCGATCTTGTCGACTGCGCGCTCCAGCGTTTCACGCGTGTAGGGCAGCGGCAGGAGATCGTTGAAGAAGACGCCGCCATGCGTCGACCAGGCCAAATGCTCGGAGACGCTCGTCGGGTGATAACGGTCGCAGAGTGCGCGCAATCGCTCCAAATGTCGGCGATCGGTCGGCTCGCTGGAGCCGATCGAAAGCCCGACGCCATGAATCGAAAGCGGATAATCCTGGCGAAGACGCGAGAGCTGGCGATGCGGCGGACCGCCGTCGCCCATGTAATTCTCCGCGTGAATCTCAAAGAACCCAATAGATGGGGCGCCGAAGAGGATCGCATCGAAATGCGCCGGCTTGAAGCCGACTCCGGCGAGAGCGGGAAGACGGGACGAAAAGGTCGAAACGGTTTCGTCCATGCTGCTCCCCACGCGCTTCTGCCACGGATATCGCGAAGATCAGGTGCGCCGCTTGAGCGCCTCGAGCGAGCCCTTGCCGAAGGGCGTCTCGATCGAAGCGCAGGTCCCGCGCGGAACATATTTCCAAGCGTTTCCTTGATAATCGATCTTGGACGATCCGGCGCAGGTCGTTCCCGGGCCGGCGGCGCAATCATTTTGACCCTTGAGGGCGACGCCGAAGCATTTCTCCTTGCCCTCTTCCTCCGCCGGAGCGGCGGACGCCAAGAGGGTGAGAGCCGTGGTGAGCGATCCCACCAGCGCGAGATTGAAAGAACGACGATCCATCCAATGCCTCCTCTTATGAGCCGAAACCGGCCTGCAAGCTCTATTCGCGCAACCGGTAAAATTGTTACGGATTCTCGATTCCCGGCGCAAGGGCGCCGGAGACCGCAGACGCGATGGGAAGCCCCTGGCTGGCGCCACGACCGATCGAGACGAGCTCTACCGACGCAGCGTAGCCAATCGATCCGCCGCCAGACGGCCAAATCAGCGAGCTTTTGAATAATGGCGCAAGAGCGCAGCTCCGTCCGGCGACGTCCAGTCCACTTCGCCCGCGATATAGCCGACCACACGCCCTCGAGGATCGATCACGTAGGAAATCGGCATGCCGCGAAGAATAAAGGGCGCGTCTCGCGTTTCGAACGATGGCGTCGCGATGCGGCCCTCGGAGTCGAGGAACGAAAGGAGATGCGCGACCCCGAGACGCTCGAGGAAAGGCGCCACTGCCGACTTTCCCCCACGATCGACCGACACCGGCGCCACTTCGATATCGGCCCCTTCGATGCGCGACAGGCGCTCGAGCATAGGCAGTTCTCGACGACATGCCGGACACCAGGTCGCCCAAAAGCTCAACAGCACGAGCTTTCCTCGAAGCGATTGGAGATCGACAAGCTTGCCATCGATCCGTTCGAACGTCACGGGCGGCGCCATTTTCTGCGGCCAGAGTTCGATGAACTGCGACCTGGCCGACATTAGTGACGGCGGAGCGTCTGACTCCGTTGCGGCCACGCTCGCCGAAACGGCGCCGAGAAGAGTAGCGACCATGGCGACGCGGGACAGCCGGACCGCCATGATGTGCTTCAAAGACCGGGCGATCGTGCGAGGCGATGCCCGATCCTTGTCGCGAGGAGCAGGACCAGGGCCTAGTAGTCGGTCCCGACGATCACATCTCGGCAACCGTGCCGCCCTGCGCTGTGCAAGCTTCGGCGGAGTCGGCGGGCGCCCACCCCTGACCCTTGCAGGCGTTCAGGCCCTTGCAGGAGTTGTTCGCACTTTTGCAGGCGCTCAATCCTTTGCAAGAATTGATGCCAACGCAATGCACAGGATTCGCCGCCGTCTTAGCGAGCGCGCTCGTCGACGCGCCATCGATAGCTAGGGCAACCGCGGCGATGGCGAGCGACGCTCCGTATGCGACCTTTATCTTCATAGCTTTATCCTTTTTGGTTCGGCTCGAAATCGAGCCCATAGCTTCGAGCGGCTCTCGATGCGAAAGCCCAGTCCCGAATTGTATTCGGCTTGTCAGAGGCGATCCTGCGCGGGATAGGCCGCTGACGAGTCGGCGCCGATGAGATATTCTCGGACCAATAAGCGTCCCCGACGCAAGCGGGCTTTGGCGGTTTGCACGGTGATGTCGAGACGCTCGCAAATCTCGGCGATCGTCAGCTCCTCGAAATCACGCAAAAGGATCACGTCCAAATAATGAGCCGGCAAGGATTCGAGCGCGAAGGCCAATTCCATTCGTAGCTCGTCCATCGGACGAGCCGCGAGGCGTTCCGCGATCCTGTCTTCGTCCAATTCCTCGTGGGCGATCATCCGTCGCGACAATCGTCGACATTCGCGACGTACGACCGTGAACAGCCAGCCGGCGAAAGAGGCCGCCGTTCTCAGCGTACTCACTCGCTGCACGACAATCAGAAGCGCCTCTTGCACCGCGTCATCGATCTCGCTGGTCATGCAATGGCGCGTGGCGTAGCGGCGCGCGTCGAACCGGCACTGGGCGAGCAGACGGTCCAGCGCTGCGGCGTCGCCTCCTTGGGCGCGGACGACGAGATCGTGCGAGCAAGCCGCCATCGCCTTCCCCTCAGTGACCGAGCCGACGACCCACCATGGCGCAAGCAGGGCAAAAGCCCAGCACCCCGCTCATCGCCACCATGAGGCCCATGGCGGCGACGCCCCAGCCGGCCGGCGTCGCGCCGTAATAGGCAAACGAAGCGGTCGCGCCCCCAAGGCCCACCACCGCTCTGGCGACGCGCTCCCAGCTCGGAACATTTTTCACATACAACATCGTTCGTTCTCCCGTGTGGTCAGAGGATCGATCGTCCTCGACCGATTAGGAGGGAGGGATTTCGAAAAAAGATTCGCGGCCACGAAAAAAATGTTACAGCGCGCAGACCCGGCAACGATGCTGCCCAAATGCAGGCGACGCATCTGAGATTGTCGATAACGTCTGCGACACGCGGGAGGCGCGCCAGCATTACGCAGCTTTTTCAGCGCCGTAGAAGCAAGCTCGTCGCGACAATCACTTGCCCTGAAACAATGCTGCCGACATGCTTGCTGGCGCTTCTATGTGGATCGCTTCTCGAACCAAAGCGTTTTCGGCTCTCACGGCGATACGCCTTGTACAAGGAACCGGAGTAACATGGTTGACACGAGCGAGTCAGATCTGACTTGCCTGTATCAGCTTGCCGAATATTGAACGAATGACCATTTTATCTTGCGGAAGCGGACATGGGGCGGGTCTCTTCGAACGTCCGCTTCTGGCGCCACGTAGCCGTTCGGGACGGTGAACGTGCAACTCCGACCCAAGCGGACCTTGCCATCACTACGGGCGTGGCCTCGGCCGCTCGAAAGCGTATAGAGGCAGCGGAACGTCAATTTCCACTCGTCCCGAAGCACCCTCATCCTTTCGAGGGCTTCGTCCGCTCCATCGAAAGCGCGGCGATCACGGGAGTCGCCACCGCGCGCGCCGCTGCGGCCGCCGCGTCGCCGTCGCGACGCTCGATCGCGTCTATGATGATGGCATGGACGTCGAGCCCCGGATTCGGGAGATCGCCTTCGTCCAGCGCCTCCGACATATAGACGCGCACGGAGCCCGCGAAATAGCGATAGAGCTCGGCGAGCGCCGCATTGCCCGACATGCGCGCGATAGCTCCGTGGAACTCTATGTCGGCGTCGACGAAATCCTCGCGCGCCACGTGGTCCCTGCGTTCGCCGCGCCGGCTCAGCAGCTCTCTCAAGAATGCGACGTCGGCCTCCGAGCGGTGCGTCGCGGCGAGCCGAGCCGCCTCGGCTTCTAGCATCGCCCGCAGTTCATAATGCTCTCGCAGGCTGGAGCGGCCGATCCGGCGCATGGTCTCGGCCGCATCCACATTCGTTCGCACATAAGTGCCGTCGCCCTGGCGGACTTCGAGAACCTCAGCGTGGGAGAGAACGCGGATCGCCTCGCGCACCGTGTTCCGGCCCACATTGAGCATGTCGGCGAGTTCCTGCTCGTTGGGGATCTTCGCGCCGACTTTCCAAGTGCCGCTTACGACCTGAGCGCGGATCAGATCGATCGTGGACTCGACGAGCGAACGCCGAGGCGCCTGCGGAATCGTGGTCGGGGACGACATATTCGGCCTCATATCAGAAGGCGCCGGTCCTCCCCGGTAGATGACGAGGCGGTCGCGAGCTTGACGGCGGTAGATAAACATAGGATGATCCTATCAGCTGATGAATGGAATGTCGACGCCTCGCATGGGGAGTCGATATCGAGACGACTCGCGAACGAGCATCCTGGCTCACCGCGATCGGGCAGAAAAAACATCGGGAGGAGTCTGCGGCAGAAGCAGACGGGCAAAAGGGACGACGATCATGGCTTCGGCGGGCGACAACAATCTTTTTACCGGCCCTATCGGCGAGGAATATGATTTCCTTCCGATGATCTGCCCCAACATCGTGACGGTGACGACGAATCTCGGCGCGACTGTCGCAGCCTGGCGGCCTGGCGCCGCCCTGCGGGGACTGGAGATCGGCTGCGGCACGGGAACCAGCACGCGCTCGCTGCTCTCGCAGCGTGATGATCTGAACCTTCTGGCGGTCGACGCCTCGCCGGCGATGTTGAATCAGGCGCGCGAAAATCTCGCCTCCTATGCCCGCGCCGGCCGCGTCGAATTCATCGAGAGCGATGCGCTCGTCTATCTGAGAGCGCTGCCCGACGAGAGCATCGACCTCGTCGCCTCCAATTACGCCATCCATAATTTCGATCATCGCTACAGGCGCGAGCTCTTCGCGGAGATCCTGCGAGTCCTCGAGCCGGGCGGCCTGTTCGTCAACGGCGATCGTTTCGCGCTGGATGATCACGCTCTTCAGCTCGCATCCACCCAGGCGGACGTCCGCAACATGTTCAAGGTCTTCGGCGAGGCGAAGCGCTACGATCTCCTCGAGGATTGGATCGTGCATCTCTTCAGCGACGAATCCGCCAGTCGTCTCATGTATTCTTCGGCGACTCTATCGACAATGCGCGCTCTCGGATTCGCCGATGTGCGGTCGAATTATCGCGAGGGCGTCGATATGCTGGTGACGGCGACGAAGCCTTCGAGCGCGGCGCGCGACATCGATTGATCGGAACAGACCCATGACAGTCCAATTCCAGCCTCTTGCGTCCGCCCAAATCGAAGCGCAGCGCGGCCTCTCACGCGACGAGGCGAAGACGCTGGCGCTCGCCTCTCTCGGCGGCGCGCTCGAATATTATGATTTCATCGTCGGCGTTTTCTTCGCCAAAACCCTCGCCGCGGTCTTCTTCCCGCATGACAGCCCGCAATGGCTCTCGCAGCTCCAGGTCTTCGGCATATTCGCCGCCGGCTATCTCGTGCGTCCGATCGGCGGCGTCGTCTTCGCGCATTTCGGCGACCGCGTCGGCCGCAAGAGAATGTTCGCGCTCGGCCTCTTCCTCATGGCCTTTCCCACGCTGCTCGTCGGCCTGACGCCCGATTACCAGACGATCGGCTTCGCCGCTCCGCTCCTCTTCCTGTTCTGCCGGCTGCTGCAAGGGCTGTCGGTGGGCGGAGAAGTGCCCGGCGCATGGATCTTCTGCGCCGAGCATGTCCACAAATCCCGAGTGGGCTTCGCCTGCGGGCTGCTGATGGGCGGGCTTTGCTGCGGAATATTGATGGGCGCGCTCACCGCCAAAATACTGACGGCGAGCCTCGCCGCCGATGATCTCGTCGCCTGGGGCTGGCGCATTCCTTTTATCCTCGGCGGCGTCTTCGGCCTGATCTCGGTCTATCTGAGGAAGCATTTGCGAGAGACGCCGGTCTTCGAGGCGCTTCGCGAGCGGCGTGTCGCTGACGCCGGACTGCCGATCTCGCTCGTCTTCACGCGCTGCAAGAGCGAGGTTCTCGTCTCCATGGCCGCGACCTGGGTATTCGCCGGCGTCTTCGTGACCTATTTTCTCTATTTGCCCACCTATCTTCAGTCGCAATTCGACTATCGGGCTGCGGATGTCTTCACCGCCAACTGCTGGTCCATAACGCTACTGATCCTCGGCAGCGTCTTCGTGGGTCGGGTGACGGACATCATCGGCGGCGGGAAAGCCTATGCGATCGGCGGCGCTGCGATGGCGGCGGTTGTCGCCGCGCTCGGCTTCTCCCTCGGCAACGGCCGCGCATGGAGTCTGCATCTCTATGCGATCGGCGGTTTCGCGATCGGGACGATCACGCTCACCCCTTATCTGATCATCCGCAGCTTCTCGCCCGAACTGCGATTCACGGGATTCGCTTTGTCCTACAACACGGCCTACGCCGTCATCGGCGGAACGACGCCGCCTTTGATGGCGTTCCTGGTAGGAGAGCGCGCCCTTGCCATGGCGCCCATCTATTACATGTCGGCGCTCTGCCTGTTCGGCGCGGCAATCGGCTTGCTACGGAGCGAAAGGTGAGGCAATAGGCTTATAGCGGAGGCGCCTCGGCTCGAACGTCCGCTCCTCCGCATCCTTACAGTAAACGAACGTGAAAGTTGGACCCAAAGCGGGCCCGTCGCGCTCGAATGGCGAACGACCGGTTTTTCGGCGGCAGACATTCCCTCGCCGTTCAAGCGCTGTTGCGGCTCTGCCACAGTGAATGGATTTTCGTCTCGCTTCCTGTTGTCTGCCTTGACTCCTGATGGGCTTCAGCGGTTCCGTGGGCGCATGGACAAGCTCGCGCCCTGGTCGAAGGGGATATCCCGCGCGTTGCTCGCGGGGCTCGTGGCATGGGCCCTCGTCATGCAAGGCGCGGCGGGAGCCGCTTTGTCCCGAGCCGGCGTGGTGGGCGTCGCCTCTGGAAACCTCGACCGTTGCGTCGCCGCCGATCGCGCTGACGAGCACCGGCATTCTCGAGGGCCGCACGCCTCTTGTTCCTGCTGCATTCCTTGCCGGTCTGGCCATCTCGACGAGCTCACCGGCTTTCTCTCGGACCTGCCGAAGGACGTCGGCCTTTCATTTCCGGCCCCTGAAGTCTTTCTCGCCGGCGCGCTCCCGATCGTCGAAGCAGCGCCGCCCGCCGGCTGGATCAGCTCCTGGTCGTCGCGCGCTCCGCCGATGGTTTGACTGCGCGAGGCAATCCCAGCGCCTGCTGGCCTCAGCAAACGGCCGCTTCTCATTTTGAATATCCGCCCGCCCCTCGGAGCGCTGAATCGACGGTCGCACGCCCGACCTCGGCTAGCGATTCGATATGTCGCCGGAAACCCCATATGCCGGATAAGAAATCAGCTTGGTTCCACGAGCTGTTCCTGCGTAACAGGCATGGATTGCTCCGATATCTGACGCGCCGGGTGGGCCGCGAGGACGCGTCCGATCTGTTGCAGGAGACATTCGTTCGCGCGCTCCGACGCGGCGAATTCGACGCCATCGCCGATCCGCCGGCGTTCCTGCGACAGGTCGCGGTCAATCTCACCCGTGATTTTGCGCGGCGCCGCTCGACCGAGGCCGCATGCCTCGAATTCGGCGATGCGCCGGTGGAGGCGCCGTCCGGCGCCGTCCCGGCCGACGAACGACTGGCGCTGGAAGAAAAGAAGCGCAGATTGCGCGCCGCCGTGGAAACGCTGCCGCCACGATGCCGGGAAGTGTTCGTGCTGTTCATGTATGAAGGCTTGCCCGTGGAGGAGATCGCGTCGAGACTGGGGATCGCCCGAAATACGGCGCATAAGCACATGCGCCTCGCCCTTCAGCGCTGCCGCGCGGCCTTGGATTGATTTTTCCATGAGACCGCCCTTTTTCCCCGCCGACGCTTCGCACTATATGCGAGCGTCTGCTTCCCCCACGCGCAGAGCGCGTGGCGAAGCGCAGCCGATCGGGCGGTCGTCGAGATGAACGAAAGCAACGGCAATTCACGCGGTGAAGACCCGCGCGACGCGGCCATCGAGTGGTGGCTGCGGAGAAAGAACCGTGCGCCGACGAGCTGCGAGCAGACGGAATTCGAGGCTTGGCTCGCAGCGGATACCGCGAACCGGGCGGCTTTCGATGATATCTCGGACATGTGCGGGCATTTGATCGACATGGATCCCGCTCGCTCCAAAGGACTCGCCGGCGTCCGAACGGGGCGGAGCTGGCGTCTCCCGGCGGCGGCGCTCGTCGCGGCGTCGGTCGCCTTCGCGGTCTTCTTCGACGACTTGTCCTTGTTCCTGCGCTCCGATTATCGCGCCGGAACGGGAGAGACCAAGCGCATCACGCTCGAGGATGGCTCGCGCGTCGAGCTCGACTCCCGATCGGCGATCGCGGTTCGTTATAGCGCCGGCGAGCGGCGCCTCGCCCTTCTCGCGGGGGAAGCGTGGTTCGAGGTCGCGCCCGATCGATCCCGCCCCTTCGTCGTCGAAGCGGCCGGCGGCTCGACGACGGCGCTGGGCACGGCTTTCGACGTCGCGGTCGCAGACGCGCAGGCGCGCGTGACAGTCACCCAGCATCGCGTGTCGGTCGCGAGCGGGGGGCGGAAGGTGATCGTCGATGAGGGTCAGCAGAGCGCCTATGCGACGAACGGCGCGGCGCAGCCGGCGGAGCCCGCCAATGTCGAGCGCGCCACCGCCTGGCGGCGCGGCCGGCTGATGTTCGAGGACAGACCGCTCGGCGAGGTGATCGAGGCGCTCGGACGCTACCATCACGGCTTCGTCTATTTCCCCAATCCGGCGCTGCGGGCGCGCCGCGTCACCGGCATTTTCGGCGCGGACGATCCGCTCTCGGCGCTAGAGGAAGTCGAAGCCTCGCTCGGACTACATGCGGTGAATCTCACCAACTACCTGATACTTATTTATGAGTGACTTTCGCTGAGCGCTGGCGCCGCTTGCTTCGCCACGCCCGCGAAAATTTTTTCTCCTTTTTCGACGATCGACTGCCCCGATTCCCGATTGCTGCGTCAATCCCAGTGAGGGGCGTTTCGCCCCAAGCGAAATGCGGGGATGCGGCAATGTCGAAACCGGGACTGCGGAACGAGATCCAGGGCGCGGGCAAAGGAGCGATGGGATCAACTCTGGCGATCACAGCCATGGGGGTCTTTGCCTTCGGGGCGGGAGCGTCGGATTCGCCGGCGCAGGCTTCCGTTTCGCCGCAGGAACGGGCCGGCTGGGTGCAGAGCTATCGGATCGCGCCCGGGCCCTTGGCCGCGGCGCTAAACAGCTTCGCCGACGCAAACGGCCTCCATGTGCTCTATGACTCCTCGGCCACGCTGGGGCTGAAGACGGAGGGGCTCTCCGGCGCCTATTCCGTGAAGGACGGGTTGGAGCGTCTGCTCGCGGGCTCCGGTCTCTCCTATCGCATGGCCGCCACTAGCCGCACCGTGACGATTGTCCTCGCGCAGGCGGACAATGGCGTGCGCAGCGACGCCTCTGGCGCGACGCCGCTGCCGACGATTGATGTGGGCGCGGCGGAGAAAGAGAGGCCCGTGCGCGGCACCGGCGGCGCGCCGCAGGGGCCGGGCGACCGCTACACTGGGTATAATTCTCAGAGCGCGTCGCAGACGTTGAAGACAGACACGCCGCTCCTCCAGACACCGATATCTGTCCAGATCGTGACGCGTCAGACGATGGACGATCAGCAGGTGATCAGCGTGAAGGATGCGATTGTTGGCAACGTCAGCGGCGTAACACTGCTGCCGAATTTCCTCGAACAGTACAAGGTGCGCGGTTTCGCCAACGCGGCGAATTCCTACAAGAATGGATTGCTCGAATACGGCATGCGAAACCTCGACACGACCAATCTCCAGTCGATCGATGTGTTGAAGGGCCCGGCGGCTATGCTCTATGGGCGCGTGGAGCCCGGCGGAATCATCGATCTCGTCGTGAAACGGCCGCTCGAAACGCCGTATTATTCCGTCCAGCAGCAGGTGGCGTCCTTCAGCGGCACGCGGACGACGATCGACGCGACCGGCCCCGTAATCGCCGACAAGAGTGTGCTCTATCGCCTCAATGCCGAATACTACAGCATCGATTCCTATCGAAATTTCGTCACTGACAAGAACTTCTTCATCGCTCCCACCATCACGCTCCATCCGATCGAACAATTTCGGATGAATATCGATTTCGAATATCAGCGGCGAGACAATGTCGACGACTACGCCTTGCTGCCGGCCGTGGGTGGAGGGCCTGCCTATCTCCCGCTCGACCGCTATCTCCAGGAGCCTTCGCTCACCACATGGCTGCACGACAATGTGGAGCGCAGACGCATCGCTTACGACTGGAGCTACCGATTCGACGAGGATTGGAGTCTGACGAGCAAGCTCGCCTATTCGAATTTCGGTTATCGTCTCACTGATAGTTTCGGCTCGAACTTCAATCCGGCCACCGGCGTGCTGACGCGCACGATGAATTACTTCGCCGGAAACACCACCAAGAACTTTGTGACGAGCCTCGACCTCAAAGGGAAATTCGAAACCGGTCCCCTCAGCCATTCGATATTGGTAGGTCTCGATTATTTTAACACGTCCACGCCCCTCTACAACGTGTACTCCTATAGCATCAGCCCGATAAACATCTACTCACCAAGCTATTGGAATATAGAGAATCCTTTCCGAGGGCAGACATTTCGAGCGCTCGGTCAGAGTTGGAAGGGGATATATGGTCAGGACATGATATCCTTCCTCGACGACTCCGTGCATGTTCTGCTCGGAGGGCGATACGACTGGGCCGAATACGGAATCAATTCCAACGCCACCTCGCCGTATATGGCGCAGGCGACCTATGCGCTCCAATACGCCAAGGCGTTCAGTCCGCGCGTCGGCATTGCCTATCAGCCGACGCCATGGTTGACGCTCTACGGCAATTTCAGCCAGTCCTTCGGCACGAACAACGGCTTCAACCAGGGCGTCACGGCTCTCGATCCACAAAAGGGCGAGCAATATGAAGGCGGCCTCAAGGCCGAATTCTTCGACAAGCGCCTCTCGTTGACCATGTCCTATTTCGACCTGACGAAAACCAATATTCCGACGCCGGACCCGACCATCGCCGGCAACACGTTGCTGATCGGCAAGGCGCGCAGCCAAGGCTTCGAATTCGATCTCACGGGACGCATCGACGACAATTGGAGCATCATCGCGAACTACACGCATGACGATGTGCGCACGGTCATCGGATCGCCACTGAATCCCCTGACGGAAATAACGACGCAACGTCCGGTCGCCGGCTTCAAGCTCGCGGGAAGTCCACGAAACTACGGCAATCTCTGGATCAAATATGATGCGGACGGAGCGTTTCGCGGTTTGAGCCTCGGACGGGGAGTGTTCGTCTCCGAAAGCTCGTTCGGTGACAACGCCAATTCTTTCGTCTTGCCGGGCTATGCACTGCTCAACGGCATGATCGCGTATACGACAAGAATCGAGGGCTACAACGTCACCGCTCAGCTCAATGTCAGGAACATAACTGATGTGGTCTATTATCCTTCCTCGACCGATCGCTACACGATACAGACCGGAACGCCCCGCACTTTCCTCGGCTCGCTACGCGTAGAATTCTGAGCCACCTTCGGCGGCATGCTCCAGATGAGTGCGCCGCCACTCGGCCACCGCGCTCGCTGAATGCGCGGTGAGTGCCATCCCACATGCGTATGTCCGCGTCGCCGGGGCTCGGACCGCCACTGTCGATTGGCCAATGTGTTCGACGCCGGCGACGTCTTCGGTCTCATGCGCCAAGTCGTAGCCGGCTCGGATGAAGTCGGCGCCGACAATTGAAGCAGGACGCGAACCAACGAACGGCAGGCGCCCCGTCCGACCGTCGCTGACGCGAGGGCTTCCTTCTCGCACGCATGGCGAAGGCGATGCGCCTCGAGAGTCGGCGAGTGACGTGCGCATTCGTCTAGGCGCGCGCGACGCGAAGCAGCAAGACTATGATCTTATCTGCGTTGACGAAAATAAATTCGTCGGAACGTGAATGATGTTTCAGCATGCGAACTCTCCCGCGATCGAGCGGCTCTCTTCCCACGCGCGCGTCAAGCTGCGCAAGCTGCCCAACACGAGCTTCCCGGCGTCGCCGAGCGACCGGACGGGGACGTCGTCGACAGAACACGGACGTCCGGCCGGCCGTGCACCGGTTGTGAACGACTCCTGCCGCGCGCCGCTCCGTCGGCTGAGCCGCGTCCTGTGTGACGCATTGAAGCGGATCGGCTAGGATGATGCGGTGCCGCGGATTCGTCTGCGCCACAAAGGCATGCTTCGTTCGGCCCGGCTCCCAAATCCGAGATTTGTCCCTCATGCGGTTCTGTTTTCTTCACGCGGCCGACCTCCATATCGACAGCCCGCTCGCCGGTCTCGGCGTCAAGGACCCGGCCGTCGCGGCGCGCTTCGCCCAGGCCGGGCGGCGCGCCGTCGAGGCGCTGATCGACGAGGCGATCTCGGCCGACGCCGCTTTCGTTGTGATCTCGGGAGATATTTTCGACGGCGATTGGAAGGATGTGACCACCGGCCTCTTCTTCGCGCGCGCGCTCGGCCGGCTCGACCGCAAAGGAATTCCGACCTTCATCGTCAAGGGCAATCACGACGCCGACAGCCTCATGTCGAAGTCCCTGCCCTATCCGCCGAGCGTGCGAATCTTCTCCTCGGCGCGCGCGGAGACGCTGCTCGTCGAGCAGCGGCGCGTCGCTCTGCATGGCCGCAGCTTCGGCACGCGTCTCGTCGACGGCGCCTTCATCGCGAGCTATCCCGAGCGGCGGGAGGGCTGGCTCAACATCGGCGTTCTGCACACGGCGCTCGACGGCTCGCGCGGCCACGCCGCCTATGCGCCCTGCACGGTCGAGGATCTCGCACGCTTCGGCTATGATTATTGGGCGCTCGGCCATGTCCATGCGGCGGAGATCGTCGCGCGCGATCCATGGATCGTCTATCCCGGCAATATTCAGGGGCGGAGCGTCAAGGAGACGGGCGCGAAGGGCGCGATGCGGATCACCGTCGACGACGGACGCATCGTCGAGGCGACGCCGGTCTCGCTCGACGCCGCCCGCTGGGCGCATGAGCGCATCGAGATCGACGATTGCGCCGACGAGGCCGCAGCGCTCGCCCGCATAGAGGCGCGGCTCGGCGCCGTTCATGCGCAGGCCGAGGCGCGGCCGCTCGCCGCCCGCATCCGCCTCGTCGGCGCGACGCCGCTGCACGAGCGCCTCGTCGCAGGGCGCGAGACGCTGGAGCAGGAAGCGCGCGCGCTCGGATTCCGTCTCGCCGAGGATTGCTGGGTCGAAAAGCTGGAGATCGCGACGCGCCCGCCGGCCCGCGCACGAGCGCCCGCCGCGCCGGACGCGCTCGACATAGAGACGCTGCTGCGCGAGGCCGCCGCCGACCCCGGCTTCGAGGCGACGCTCGCCGAGCTGGCGGAGCTTTTGGGCGACAAGCTGCCGCGCGGCCTGCGCGCCGAATTTCCGGCCGATCCGGCCGCGCTGGCGCAGCTCGCCGAGACCGCCCGCGATCTTGTGCTGGGCGCGCTCGAGCAGGAGGACGCTGCGTGAGGATAGAGGAGCTGCGTTTCGAGCGCTATGGCGCCTTCACCGACCGCGCGCTCACCTTCCGGCCCGACGCGCGGCTGCATATCGTGCTCGGCGCCAATGAGGCGGGCAAGACCTCGGCGCTCGCCGGCATAGGCGATCTTCTGTTCGGCTTCGGCAAGCGCACCGCCTATGATTTTCTGCATGAGAGCCGGACGCTGCGGATCGGGGCGCGTCTGCGTCTCGTCGACGGCGCGGCGCTGAGCTTCCGGCGCCGCAAGGGCGACAAGAACACGCTTCTCGACGAGGCCGACAAGCCGCTCGACGACGAGCTGCTGGCGCCGCTGCTGGGCGCCACGACGCGCGAGAGCTTCTTCGCCGAATTCGGCCTCACCGCCCGCGCGCTGCGCGAGGGCGGCCAGGAATTGCTGAAGGCGGGCGGGCGTCTGGCGGAAACGCTCGCCGCCTCCTCCGCGCAGCTCTCGGCCCTGTCGCGGCTGCGCGCCCGGCTCGACGCGGAGGCGGAGGCGCTGTTCGGAGCGCGCCGCGCTTCCTCCAAGGAATTCTATATCGCCGAGTCTCGCTTCGGCGAGGCGGAGAAGCGTCTGCGCGACGCCATCGTCACCTCGGACGCTCTGAAGGCCGCCGACGAAGCGGTCGAGGAGGCGCGGCGCAAATGCGATGCGCTGCGCTGCGCGCATGAGGAGATCGGCCGCGCCCTCGCCCTTCGCCGGCGCGCGACGCGCACCCGGCCGCGCCTGCTGCGGCTCGCCGCCTCGAGCGAGGAATTGGCGGATTTCGTCGACCTCCCCCCGGTCGCCGCCGAGGAGACGGCGCGCTGGCGCGCCGCCTGGAAGGACGCCGAGGCGCTGGGCGAGAAGCTCGCCGCCTATGCCGACGAAGACGCCGAGGATCGGGCGACGATCGCCGCCCTCGCCGTGGACGAAACCCTGCTAGCGCAGGACGCCGAAGCGCAGAAGCTGCGCGAGCGGCTCGGCGCCGTGCGCAAGGCGCAGTCCGATCTGCCGAAGCGCCAAAGCGAGCAGCGGATCGCCGGCGACGCGCTGACCGAGACGGCGCGCCGGCTCGGCTTCGCAGCCTTCGAGCAGCTGCTCGCGCGCATGCCGACCGATCCCGCCCTGGCCGCCGCGCGCGAGGCCGTCGACGACCGCCGGCGCGCCGAGGAGAAATGCGCCGATGCGCTGGGCGAGCTGGAGCGGGCGCGGCAGAAGCAGCGGGAGCTGGAAGGCGCCGAGGAGAACGGAGCCTATGCCGCCGATCCAGAGCCGTTCCAGCGACGCTTCGAGGCTTTCGCCGAAGTGGTCGGCGACGCCGATCGGCTGCGCCGCGACCGCGCGCAGGACGCGCTCGAGGAGGCGCGCATCGCGGAGGATGCGGCGCGGCTCGACCCTCCCGCGAGCGCGCTCGATGACATCGCGCGCCGTCCGCTGCCGAACGAGGCCGCGATAGAGGCGGCGCGCGTCACGGCGGCCGATATCGCCGAGAAAGAGAAGCGCTCGGCCGCCGACATTGCGACCTCACGCGCGACGCTCGCCGAGATCGAAAGCGAGATCGAGCGGCATTCGCGCGCTGGCGCCGCGGCGACGCGCGACGATCTGCTCGCGGCGCGCGCGCGGCGCGACGCAGCCGCTATGGCGCTCGAAGCCTCTCTCGACGGCGCGCCATCCGAGCGACGCGAGAATTTCGGCGGGCTGCGCGCCGAGACGCGCGACATCGACACGGTGACCGACGTCCTCCTTTCCGACGCCGATCGCGCCTCGCGTCTCGAAACCGCACGCGAGCGGCGCGCGCAAGAGCAGCGCAAGCTCGCCGAGCTGCTCGACGCGCAGGCGGCGCTCGACGCGAGAAACTCCGCGGCCCAGGCCGCCTGGATGGAATTGTGGAGCCGCAGCGGCGTCACGCCGCGCGCGCCCGCGGCGATGGCGCATTGGCTGACGCAAATCGGCGAATTGACGGAGCGGCGGCGACGTCTTTCGGATCGCGGATGCGAGGCGGCGGCGATCGAGGGCAAGCTCGCGGCGCATCGCGGCGCATTGGCGCGGCTCGTTCTGGACCTCGGCGGCGTCGACGATCCGTCCATGCCGATCGAGCTGCTGCACAAGGATGCGTCGAGCCGACTCGCCCGCCTGCAACGACTCTGGACCGGCGCGCGCGAACGCGCCATACGTCGCCAGCATGCGCAGGAGGAGGTCGAGCGACGCGAAGCCGCGAAAGCGCGCGCGCTCGAGACGCTCGAGACGGCGCGCGCGCAATGGCCGGCGCGAATGAGCGCGATCGGGCTCGCCGCCGATGCGACGATCGCCGAGGCCGAGGCGGCGCTGACGATCTGGCGCGACGTGCCCGTGCAAAAGAAAGATTTCGAGGAATTGAGCCGCCGCATCTCCCGGATGGAGGAGGATATGGCGGCTTTCGCCGCCGATGTCGCTCGCCTGGTCGCGGCGACGGCGCCGGACATAGACAGCAGCACGCCATTGGCGGCTCTCGACGCCGTCATCGCGCGCCTCGAAACGGCGCGCACGATGCAAAGCCGTCGCGACGCGCTGACGGCGGCGATCGACAAGCGCGAGGTCGCGCGCGCCTCGCTGATGACGCAGAAAGCCAGGATCGACGCGATTCTGGAGCGGGCGCGCCTCGCGCTCGGCCTCGACTCTCCGGCCTCCCTCGCCGCCGCGCTGCCGCGTCTCGAGCGGCGGCAGACCGTGGCGAAAGAGATCGAATCCATTCGTCGCGATCTCGTCGAGATCGGCGACGGCTATGACGAAGAGGCGCTGCGCGCCGAGCAGGATGGTCTCGACGCCGATCTGCTGCCGACGGAGATCGAGCGCCTGAGCGTCGATCAAAGCCAGCTCCTCGCCGATATAGAAGCGGCCGCCAAGCTTCGGCACGAGGCGGAGGCGACGCGCGAGCGGCTCGCAGCGGGACGGGACGCCGAGGCCGCCGCGCATGAGAAAGCCGAGGCCGGCGCGGAGCTGCTCGGCATCGCCGAGCGCTGGATCACGCGCGCCGCCGCCGCTCGCCTCGCCGCGCGGGCCATAGAGCGCCATCGCGCCGCGGTGCAGGACCCGCTGATCCTCCGCGCCTCCGCCTTGTTCGCGCTGGCGACGGCCAGCGCCTTCCAAGGACTCTGCGTCGATTATGACGAGGGCGACGCGCCGACCTTGGCGGGGCTGCGCCCAGACGGCGTACGCGTGCCGGTCGCCGGAATGAGCGAGGGCGCGCGCGACCAATTATTCTTGTCGCTGCGCCTCGCTCTGCTCGAGCTGCGCGACGGTCAGCCCCTACCCTTCGTCGGCGACGATCTGCTGGCGAGCTTCGACGAAGCGCGCGTCGCCTGCGCGCTCGGCCTGCTCGCCGAATTCGGCCGCGCGCGCCAGGCGATCCTCTTCACCCATCACCGCCATGTCGCCGATATAGCGAGAGACACGCTGCGCGATGCGGCGGATGTGGTCATGCTGTAGTGGGCCTGAGGGGGTCCAGCGTCGTGATGAAGCACGCCGACAGGACCCGTCTTGGTCGTGAAGGCGATCGAATAGAGCTGGTTGAGCGTCGGCTGTAAGGTCTCGCGCCTGCTCGGCATCGGCCGCGAGGCGTGACGTGAAGCCGCGCAACGCGGAGTGAGCGAGCGTCGGCCGACGACCAGCGGCTCACGATTGGGCGTATTGCTGGAGCCGCGCGTCTATCCACCGTCTCTCGGCAGCTACAGAGCATATCCGCCAGCGGAAGACGCAACAGCTTTCGCCTTTGTCGGAAAGAATGACTGAAAAACGAGTCGGCGTTCGCGCCATGTTGTAATTCCGCCACAGAGAAAGGGCTTTCGTCGGGCCGACGATTTCTCAATCTTGACTCCGCATCGCATCCGGGCGTTCGGTGTGAGAAATGGACACGTTCGCGCTCTGGCCGAAGGGGATCGCCCGCCTATTGATCGCGGGCCTCTTGGCGTGCGCCTTAGTCCTCCAAGGAATGGCGACGGCCGCCGCATCATCCCGCGCCGTCGCCGTCTCCGCTGAAGGTCTCGAGCATTGTGCGGGCGAAGCCGACAACCACCGGCATTCGCACGGACCGCACCCTACTTGCTCATGTTGCATTCCCTGTCGGGGCTTTCAAATCGACGGCTCGGCAGGGCATTTATCGCTTCTGCACGAGAACTTCGAGTTCTCGCCTCACCGCGACATCATACGCGTCGACATGTTGCCAGGCGCGGACACGACGCCGCCGCTCGGCTGGATCAGCTCGTGGTCGCAGTGCGCGCCTCCGGGCCTTTCATAATCGCCATCCCATCATCCGTCGTCCGCGCATGAACGCTCTGCCCGAGTCGGGCGGCCGCGCGGACTCGAATTTCCTCCGCTCCGACCGGAGCCACCGATGTTCGACGACAAGAAGTCGCTCATTCGCGATCTTTTCGAGCGCAATCATCGCGCAATGCTACGCTACTTCACGCGCAAGGTCGGACGCGAGGCCGCTCCCGACCTCCTGCACGACGTGTTGATTTCCACTGAGAGCTGACCCAGGCAGCACGAGTTTTTCCACCGAGAACTGACCCATGTTCGAACCTTTCCCCCTCGACCGTCGCGGGGGACCTGGGAGTGATCCACATGGAGTTATTGAGCGTCATCCGACGCTGGCGATATCGGCAGGAGTTCTCGATCCGGGAGATCGCGCGCCGCACGGGGCTGTCGCGCAATACCGTGCGCAAATACCTGCGCTCGGACAGCGTCGAGCCGCGGTTCGTCACACCCGATCGACCGAGCCGGCTCGACCCGTTCGCCGACAAGCTGGCGCACATGCTGCGTCAGGAGACCGCAAAGTCGCGCAAGCAGAAGCGGACGGTCAAGCAGTTGCACGCGGATCTGGTCGCCCTCGGCTACGACGGCTCCTACAATCGCGTGGCGGCCTTCGCGCGCGAGTGGAAGGCGGCGCGGCATCGGGAGCAGCAGACCTGCGGGCGCGGGGCGTTCGTGCCGCTGACGTTTCTACCCGGCGAGGCGTTCCAGTTCGACTGGTCGGAGGATTGGGCGATCATCGCGGGCGAGCGGACGAAGTTGCAGGTCGCCCAGTTCAAGCTCTCCTACAGCCGCGCATTCTTCCTCCGCGCCTACCCGCAACAGACGCATGAGATGCTGTTCGACGCCCACAACCACGCCTTCCGCGTGCTGGGCGGCGTGCCCCGGCGAGGCGTCTACGACAACATGCGCACGGCGATCGACAAGCTCGGGCGCGGCAAAGAGCGCCACGGCGTCCGGCTGGGAAAAGGGGCAAATCGAGAAGAACGTTCAGGATGCTCGTCATCGCCTCTGGCAGCCGATCCCGAGCTTTCCGTCGCTGGCGGCGCTCAACGACTGGCTGGAGGCGCGATGCCGCGAGCTGTGGGCCGAGATTCCGCACAGCGCGCAGCCGGGGACGATCGCGGAGGCTTGGCGCGAGGAGGTTCCGCAACTGATGCAGCCTCCGCGGCCATTCGACGGCTTCGTCGAACACACCAAGCGGGTCACGCCGACGTGCCTGATCCATCTGGACCGCAATCGCTACAGCGTGCCGGCCTCCTTCGCCAATCGCCCCGTCAGCGTGCGGGTCTACCCTGAGCGCGTCGTCGTCGCCGCCGAGGGGCAGATCGTGTGCGAGCACACCCGCGTCTTCGCCCGGTCGCATAACGACAAGAGCGTGACGGTCTACGACTGGCGGCATTATCTCTCGGTCATCCAGCGCAAGCCGGGCGCGCTGCGCAACGGCGCGCCCTTCGCCGAGCTGCCGGTCGCCTTTCGGACGCTGCAACAGCGCATGCTCGAGAAGCCGGGCGGCGACCGTGAGATGGTCGAGATTTTGGCTCTGGTCCTACAGCACGACGAGCAGGCCGTGCTGACCGCCGTCCAATTGGCGCTGGAGGCCGGCGCGCCGACCAAGACGCACATCTTGAACCTGTTGCATCGCTTGGTGGACGGCAAGCCGGTCGACGCGCCGCCCGTGAAGCCGCCCAATGCGCTGACGCTCACCACCGAGCCGCAGGCCAATGTCGAGCGTTACGACGCGCTGCGCAAGGGTCGGGAGGCGCGCCATGCGTCATAATCCTGCCGCCGGCGCCATCGTCATCATGCTGCGCAGTCTCAAAATGCACGGCATGGCGCAAGCCGTCAGCGAGCTGACCGAGCAAGGCTCCCCGGCCTTCGAGGCCGCGCTGCCGATCCTGTCGCAACTCTTGAAGGCGGAAACCGCCGACCGGGAGGTGAGATCGATCGCCTACCAGCTCAAGTCCGCGCGGTTCCCGAACTATCGCGATCTCGCCGGCTTCGACTTCGCCAGCAGTGAGGTCAACGAGGCGCTCGCGCGCCAGCTTCATCGCTGCGAGTTCCTCGAGGATGCGCATAACGCCGTCCTGGTCGGGGGACCTGGTACGGGCAAGACGCATCTGGCGACAGCAATCGGCGTCCAGGCGATCCAGCATCACAGAAAGCGCGTCCGGTTCTTCTCCACCGTCGAGCTCGTAAACGCGCTCGAAGCCGAAAAGCACCAAGGCAAGTCGGGCCAAGTCGTGGCGCGGCTCGTTCATTCCGATCTCGTCATCCTCGATGAGCTCGGCTACCTGCCGTTCAGCGGCTCCGGCGGGGCGCTGCTGTTCCATCTGCTGAGCAAGCTCTACGAGCGAACCAGCGTCATCATCACGACGAATCTGAGCTTCGGCGAATGGGCCGCCGTCTTCGGGGACGCCAAGATGACGACGGCTCTGCTCGATCGCCTCACTCACCGCTGCCACATCCTCGAAACCGGGAACGACAGCTTCCGGTTCAAGGACAGCTCGGCGAAGGCGGACAAACCAGCAAAGGAGAAGACCAAAACTTGACGACCGACTGACCCGCAAGCCATCTTCAACCCGGGTCACTTCTCAATGGAAATCCTGGGTCAAATCTCGACGGAAATCGACAAGTAGGCCTATGAACATCAGCATCGCGCACCTCCAGCCGATCGTCTCGCTGCTCGCCGGCGTTCTCATTCTGATCATCCCTCGGCTCCTCAACTACATCGTCGCGATCTTTCTGATCGTATCGGGAGTTCTGAGCCTCGGGTGGATCAAATGACAGGACGGCTTTGATCGAGACCGCCGATTACCGCAAATCGATCGGCGCCACATGAACGGAAGCGTGCGACGACTTGTTCGCGCCAGCTCAGACGTCGCGAGAATGGGGGCGGATGAGTCGTCTTCGCCTGCACGCTGAGAAGCACCTCGTCGATCGCATCGGTTGGCTGAGAGCCGCAGTGCTCGGCGCCAATGATGGGATCGTCTCGACCGCGAGCCTGATCGTCGGCGTAGCCGCGGCGACCGCGCCGCGGAAACGATATTTTAATCGCTGGCGTCGCCGGACTGGTGGCCGGAGCCATGTCGATGGCCGCTGGCGAATATGTTTCCGTCAGCTCGCAATCCGACACCGAGCGAGCAGATCTCAAGCGTGAACGTAAAGAGTTGAGCGACAACGTCGAGTTGGAACTCGATGAGCTCGCCGACGTCTATGTCACACGCGGCGTCGATCGAGCGCTTGCGCTTCGAGTCGCCGAGCAAATGATGGCGAAAGACGCCCTGTGCCCACGCGCGCGATGAACTCGGAATTTCAGAGATCACCACCGCCCGTCCGGTGCAAGCGGCGCTGACATCGGCAGCGACGTTTTCGCTGGGCGCCGCCATGCCCTTGCTCATGGTCGTCGTGGCGCCTGTCGGCGCGCTTGTCCCCATCGTGTCCGTCGCGTCTTTGGCCTTCCTCGCGCTCTTGGGCGCCATCGGGGCAAGAGCAGGCGGCGCCGATGTTCTGCGCGCGACGGCTCGAGTGACATTCTGGGGCGCGTTGGCGATGGCCCTCACCGCCGGCATCGGGAAAATTTTCGGCACGGTCGTTTGAAGATTGGATTCACGAGAGGGGCATACTTTGTGAAAACCGGAGCGAGCGACGCAAGGCGTCCGCGCGCGACACGGGACGCAACATCCGCCGCAGACCGGCCTCGATCCTGCGATATTGGATAAGAAGGTCGCCGCCGCGGATCGGTTATTAAGTCACGAAGCGAGAATCAGGCGATCGCGTCCTCGGCGCCCATCCGCTTCGGACACTTCGAGCGAATCGCCCGGGCACGTACGCCCTTATCGAAAATGCGCACGATCTCCTCGTCTCCGGTCTGCGCGGCGTCAGATTTCGATGCGTCGCTCAGTCCCCGCGGAGGAACTCGGGGAGATCGGCGGCGTTGTCGTCGCCTCTTCCGGCGCCCCCGTCCGGCGCGCCGGACGCCGGAATGTCCAGATTCGACACGAGGCTCTCCGCGGTCGAGGCCTCGGCGTCCTGGGCCGCTCCCTCCGTCACGCGCTCGGCCGGACCATCCTCCTTCAATTCCGCCTTCTGCTCTTCCGGCCCCGCCTTCAGCTCACCCTCCGCCTGCTGAGGCGCCGCGGAATGACCACGCAGGGGAGAGCTGCGTCCGCGCGTCGGCGCGCCCGAAGAAGCCCTCCCACGCTTGTCCGCGCCATCGAGCGGCGGTCTGTCGGGCTCGGCATCGTGATCGACCTTCGCTTTGGCTTCCTCGCTGACCGTCTCCGACGCGGCCATCGCGGCCGAAGGGGCGGCGGCGCTCGGCTCCGTCTCCTGGTCGTGTGCGCTCGCGTCGTCGCCGCTTTGCGTGGTCTCGGCGCCTTTTCCATTGCCAGCGCCCGAGGAGTCCGCGTCCGGAGTCACCATGACCTGGCCGGAAGCTCCGACGATGGCGCGGATAACCGAGGGCGCCGCGACGCCGTGCCAAATCCAGCAGACGATGCCACGTCTCCGTGTATCCGTGTGACGAATGAGCCCCTGCGCCGTGAGCGCCTGCTCGAGCTCCGGCTCTCGCTCCCGAAGCATCACGAACAGATCGCGAGGCCGCATGTCGGGCGCTTTCGCGAACTCCAACGTCGCAGCGCCTCGCTGATGGAGCATACGGCGCTGATTCGGGTCCGCCAGCAATTCGGCCAGCAGGTCGCACCCGCCATAGAGCATTTGGGGGGTCACGTCCGACAGCGGCTCCGCGAGATGCGATTTGATCGCGAGTTGCAACGTCTGGCGCCAAGCCGTCTTTTCAGCTTTCGTCACCGAGGCGAGCGCAGCGTGATATTCGGTGGACACCTGGGCGAACGTGGCCAAATCGGGGATGATCATCACGCACCTCGCTAAGCTGAACGATTAAGCTATATCACAGGCTCACTCGAGCATTTACATTTGTCAAGCGAATTTTTCATACGACTTTCACAAGGATTTTCCCGAGCTATGAGCGATAATCCCGACGACAACCCCGACATGATTTCGAAATGTGTACGCATGCGCACATAAGAGCTATGGAATCCCACCACCGTTGTTCGAGGTAGCTATCAGAAAGCGCTGGCCCCCTCGAATTGCAAGATTCATTCGTTCCTCTAGGCGCCATCTAGATTTACGGACACGCTGAAACTGGAGCGCTCCAAAGGCGCCAAATCGCCAAGATTCGAACTGTCCCGGCAATAGCGCTACTGATTACGTGATCGATCTCGCATAACGGCTCTGCTAGGGGATCAGACCTCGAGAGAAATTTACAGGACGGTTATGGAGACCGCTCCACATGGACCTGTCGGTGCCGTGTTACTCCATGGCTATGAAACGGATTTATCCGTTTATGTAACGGAATTGTCCGCGGACAAATCCGTTACATAACATGACTTTTCCTCCTCGATCTCCACGAATCGAGCCACCATCGAAACGTTGATTTTTTTGATTTTCGTCGGCACAAAGCACAAAACTGAACACAAATTAAACACATTTAATCATATGATATTTAGCATCACTGACTTTATTTTTGGCCGGATCCATGGACGCAACCCCTATTCCCGAACCGCGCCGCGGTCGTCGTCGTAGATCCGATCGCGCCAATGGCGGCGCGACATTGAAATAGGAAAATCGGCGTGGCGGTCAGCGAGCAGACTATCTCCGCCTATACGGTCCGCACGGCGCAATTGCGGTGGCAATGCGCCAGCATGCTCATGATCGACCTCGCCACGCTGACCTGGCCGCGTCTCGTCGAGTGGCTCATTGCGCAGCGACCTCGGTGGAGCCGGTCGACATGGCGGACCTACAAGCGCTCGGTCATCGAGGTCATGAAGCGGGAGCACCCGGACGAGTGCGGCGCGATGGCGGAGCTGGGCGCAGCGACACAGACCGGCGCGAGAAAAAAGACCGACCAGACGTCGGCGGCCAAGGCGACGCGCTTCGGGGCCAATGAGCGAGAGCGGATTTTCGCGGATCTCCGACTCGGGCGATCCAACCGGGCGCTGGAGCTCGTCGACTTTATACGCGCGACATGCACGACGGGCCTGCGCCCGACCGAGTGGCGCGGCGCCGTTCTGGAGGTGTCCTCGGACGGCTCTGTCCGACTGGTCGTCACTAATGCAAAGGCCACGAACGGCCGCGCGCATGGCCCACACCGGACGCTCCATTGGCGCCATCTGCCGCCGGAGACATTGGGCGCGATTTCGCGGACCATTGCGATCGCGCGGAAATCCCCTTCCGCGGCCGAATACGAAGCCCATCGCAAAGCCCTGCAAAATTTGCTCGGCTCCGTGAGCCGTCGCCTGTGGCCTGATCGCGCCAAGCATTTCGCGCTCTATTCATGCCGGCGCGAATTCATCGCCCAAGCGAAAAGGGCCTATTCGCCCGTCGAAATCGCGGCGCTCGTCGGCCACAGCGTCGACAGGACGGCGCAGTCCCATTACGGCCGAGTCACGAAATCAGGCGCGCGCGACATCTCGCTGCCGACCCCGGATCCTGGAGACGTGGCTCGTGTGCGCGCGATCGTCGCGCCGCGACTTGCGGCGTTGTCACGGGTGCACGAGGAGGCCGCCAAAGAGAAGGCCAGCAAAGAAGCTCCCTCGCGCGAGCTCGAATGCTTCCATGACGCGACTCCGGCCGCGGAATTCGCGGAGACCACGATCACAGATCACGCGGACGCGGCCGAGGAGTCGCCGCGATCGGCCGAGAGCGACGACGCCGACGCGCCGTCCATCACGCTCGACACGGGCCCCGCCGCCTCCATCGAGGGTCCGACAATCGCCGCAAATCCAAGGCCTCCGGCGAATGAGGTCGATGAGAAGGGGACGTCGGACGAAGGCGAGCCCCTCCCGATAGGGTCTCTAGACGAGCGGGCTAGCCCGGATTGTGGCGATGTCGCTCGTATGCACGAGATCATCGCGCCGCGACCCACGGTCCTTTCTCGAGCGCATGAAGACGCCGAAAGAGCGCCTCGGTCGACCGAGCGTGACGATCCGCACGACACGGCTCCGGCCGCGGCGACGCCACCCGCCGAACGCTCGATCGCCGATCACAAGGCCGCGGAGGACGCTGACGTCCCTGCGTCGTCCGAGGGGCCGACGCTCGATCGCTTTCCCGAACCTCCACGGAAGGCGGACGCGACGAAGGAGGCACGAGAGGAAGGCGGGCGCATCTGGCGAGCATTTCAAGAGGAGCAGCGCAAATCATTCGCCGCCGCCCTGCCCTCCAAAACCACGCACAAGAAAAAAGGCTCCGTTCACGAAGCCGACGCGGTCGACTCTGCGTCGGACAGCACATCCGAAGTCGAGCCGAAGCCGAAGGATGTCCCATAGTCCGCATCTCCAGCGAGCCGCCATTCCGAGAAAGCGCCATTCTCCCGGCACGCGACGAGCAGCCGGCCGAGGCGCCCGGAGAATTTCTCGACGGGCGGCGGCGCCGAGCCGACCGAACGACTGTCCGAAGGTCCCCCGCCCGGCGTCTCTTCCGGCCCGGCCCGGCGCGACTCCGCGCGCAGCGAGCCGTTCGAGCGCCGCGTTCGTCGCGTCGACCAGCAGTGGTCTTCGAATTCAGGCCCTTGCCCGAGGCCCCGGCGGCGGCGAGACAAATAGCCAGCCGCTCTCCTCAATGTAAGCAGCGAGAGATGAATGTCGCAGCCCGCGTCGCGCGCCGCCTCGCGGAGCATCTTGGCGGCGGCCCGACCACGCCTTTCTTCGACGCGAAGGAGGTTCGGCCGGGCTTTGACGTGCTCGAACGGGGCATGATCTTTTCCAGGGCCGCCCTATCGGCTCCTACCCTGCGAGGCGACAAAGACGCGCGCTTGCCGCGCGCGTCTTTGTTCTGATCAAATCCGAGAAAAGTTCACGGCATCGGCTCGCGCTCCAATCTCGGATGTCGAGAATGGCGATTCAACCGACAAGCGCCCCGACGCGATCGACGAGTTCGCGATAAAGCCAGTCGAGCGTCCGATCCGACAAAGCCTCGTCGACCTGCGCTCCGAACGTCGCGCAACCACCGGCCACTTCGAGACGCCCGCCATCGCGGACGTGAAACTCATATACCACTCGTGCGATCACGATGCGTCCGTGCGAGGACCGGTTCTCGATCATCTGGGCGACGGCCGCCTCGATCACCGGCTCCGCGATCGCCGAAAAACGCGGGTCATCGATAGAGTGGCCCACCGCGACACTGGCGCTAGAAAAGCCGCCGATTTCGGCCTCCGACCACGTCGTCGGAATGAAGGTCGTCCATCGGCCGCACGGCCCTAGCGCCGCATCCCGCGAGACCATATCGGCGAACGCCTCGGGGTAGAATGTTTCGCCACCGGGCTGCCAGAGGGCCGCCTCGGCAGCGTCATCCGAGCGCGGGAACGGGCGTGCGAAATGCGCATGTCTTATATCCATTGATATGTCTGCTTTTGCATTTGAAGTTGCGCTGTTCGTCACGCTGAATTTTGTTCGGCGCGGCGAATTGCCCCGGGATCGGCGCTGAACCCGCAAGCGTATTCACGAACAATCAATGACTTAGTTTTGTAACCCCTTGCCGATAAGGAGCGTCAAAGCGTCGAGCCGATTCCCCCGTGTCCGCGCTCGCCGAATGGAAGCGCAGCGTCGCCTCCGTCCGGCGAAGCGCAGGCGTGGCGCGCGCCCCACTACATCGTGCAGGCCGAGGCGCAGTTCCCATCTATGGCGACAGTCCGCCGCGACACATTGGCCGACCGGACCTGCTCGTAATAGTCGAGAACGTTCCCACCGCGGTCATAGCGAATGATCGGCGCGCGGCGTGTAGCCGCCGACGAGATCGGCGCGGCGGGAATAGCCGTAGCGGCTGGAGCTGGCTCCCTGGCTCGAATAGCCGTCGTCGAAGGCGCCAAAGAGATCGGAGAAGAGGTCCGCCTGGGCCGACGCCGAGGCGAAGGCGACGAAGGCGGCGAAGCCGAGGATGGCGACGCGCTTGGCGGTGCGAGGAGCGGCAAAGGCGCCGAGCGATGCGGAGAACATGAATAGATCCTCTCTCTAGTCGGACGAAACGGCCCAGGGGAGCGGTCGGGCTCGGCCTCGTCGTTGAGGATCAAATTGACGGCGACGCTCTAACGGCCATTGAGCCGCGGCAATGCAACTCGAGCAGCATTGGCAAGAAAATTTGAACCATAGGCTGAAGCGTCCAGCCAACAGATTGAATCTGAAAATTTTATAGCTCTGTTCACTGCGGGTCGCAGGGAATTCTCAACCGCATTTCCACAAAAATTTCTACGAATTGATACGGAGATCGGCGCGCGACGCAGCTTCGTCTCTCGAACGGAGCGTCGGAGCATCGATTGCCATGGAATGGGATTTGCTGGAAAAGAGCGCTCGAAAACCCAGGGACCGCATGTTTTTCTCAAGCTTTCGCAAGCCGAGACCGGAGCAGAAGCGAGCGGAGCCCCGCATTCCCGACGGAACGAGACTCTACGTCATAGGCGACGTGCATGGTCGAGACGATCTCCTCGATGTCCTTTGCGGCGCCATCGTAAAGGATATGGCTGAAACGCCCAGCGAGCGCACGAGCGTCGTTTTTCTCGGCGACTATATCGATCGCGGCCTTCGATCCGCCGATGTCGTCGAGAGGATCGTGTCTGGAAGGACGCCGGCTCCTGTCATCGCGCTCCGAGGCAATCACGAGGCGATCTTGCTGCAATTCCTCGAGGACGAGAATGTCCTCGACAGCTGGCGACGCTATGGCGCGATGGAGACTCTTCTTTCATATGGCGTCGACATCAAAGAGGTGCTGCGCGGCCGCGGCTTCGGCGCCGCACAAGCGGAATTGCGAGAGAAGCTGCCGGCGGCGCATCGACGATTCTTCGAAGATACGAAACTGTCCTGGTCGCTCGGCGATTATTTTTTCTGCCATGCCGGATGCCGACCGAATGTGCCGCTCGCGCGCCAGCAGGAAGGCGCTCTGCTTTGGATCCGGGAAGAGTTTCTCTCTTTCTCGGGCTCATGGGACAAAGTGGTCGTCCATGGCCATACTCCGGCGCCGGAGCCGGAAGAGCTGCCGCATCGAATCAATCTCGACACAGGAGCCTATGCGACCGGACGGCTCACGGGCCTAGTCTTGGAGGGCGCGACGCGCCGCTTTCTGTCGACCTGAAACCCGGAGCCGATCACCTGTGTCGACCGGGCACGGGATAGCAGCCCGTCGCCGCGTCGCCGCGCGCATTGGGCTCCAGGACTGCGGCGCAATCGAAATTCGGATCGATCGGAGGGCGCGGAACGGGTCCAGAACCGTCTCCAGGCGGAGGGGTGTCGACGCCGAAGCTCTCCCCTCCCCCGCTCGCCGGTTGGGCGTCGGGTCGCCAATTGCGTCGCGCCTGACGCGCCAAAGTAAAATCGACGCCCGTGTCGCGCCGCATCGCCGTCCGCCGAGAAAAGGAGATTCCGGGGCCCGTGATCATCGGAGTGACATAGGCTTCGCGCTCCGAGAGAATATTGACGCGGAAACCGAACATGCGCGGCGAAAAATAAATGGCGGATCGTTTGCCCGCCCAACCATCCGCGCCGGAAAAGCCCAGACTGCAACGATCGCGTGGGAAAACGCGGTCACAAGCCTCCCGTGTCGGATAGCGCGGCGCCTTCTCGTCGAACTCGGCGCGCGCATTGGCGGCGGCATTGGCGCAGATCAGCGCGTCGACCCGCCCGCCGGCCAGGCAACTTTTCTCGTCCGAATAAACATAGGCTCCACGACTCGATTCGGCAGCAGCGATGCTCGCCTGCGCCACGAAAATCGCCGGGAAGACGAGACGCCTCCATAATGACGGGCGCATCAAGGGCTTTCGATCCCGCAGAAAAATGGACGTCTCATCGAATTCGTTCCGCGGCGCTTTCCTGACGAATCGTGGAAGAAAGACGTTCGGCGATCCGCGCCGGAATTCCGAACCGGGATTAATCATATTCTATTGGCCCCTACGTGCAATCTTGAATTCGAAATCGTCTAGTGGCATACAAAAAAGAAAGCGTGCGCGTCGGGAATAGGTTCATGTATTCGAAGGCTGTTTTTGCATTGGTTATCGCGACGTCCTGCGCCCTCGGCCTCAGCGGGTGCGACAGTTTCCCAGCAGGCTCGACATCGATCGGCGGAGCCGACTCCGCCCCCATTTCCACCGCTGGCGGCGGATTGCGCCTACAGGCGGGCGACAAGCTGAAAGTCTCCGTCTTCGGCGAAGACAAGCTGAGCGGCGAATATGAAATCGACCCCGCCGGCTATGTCTCCCTGCCCCTCGCGGGCACTGTTCAGGCCGCCGGTCTCACGAAATTGGAGCTCGAGCAGGCGCTGACGAAGAAATTCCGCGCCGAGCAATATCTCCGTAACGCGAAAGTTACCGTCGACATCGCCAATTTCCGCCCCTTCTATGTGCTCGGAGAGGTCGAGAAGCCCGGCAAATATCCCTATGAGAGCGGGCTGAATGTCGTCAGCGCCGTCGCCGTGGCGGGCGGCAACACCTACCGATCGAGCCTGTCTCGCGTGCTGATACAGCGCGCCGGAGAGCACGGTTTCAAAGAATATCCGTTCTCCCCCAATGTCTTCGTCTTCCCCGGCGATCTGATCCGCGTTCCTGAACGCTATTTCTGAGAGCGCGCGACAGCAGTCGAATCACTGTTGCGCCGCAGCAACACTCAAAAATTGGTTCATCCCCCGTTTACAATCAGGCTTGTGGCGGAAGAAAAGCTCGGCTAGAGTTTTCGGCAATTACGGGCGTAATTTTACTGCCGGTTGCTGTTCGAGGTCGGTTTGATGTCGCGGTCGAGAAAGCCCTTTGTTCGTGGACCGTCCCTGACATTCCTTTTCGCAGGACTGGGCGCGCTTCAAATTGCGCCATCCTTCGCGCAGAATGTCCCGAGCGAAGTTCAAACCGTCGTAACTCCCAATAGTTTTGGCGTCAGAAGTCTGCGCGACACTCCGACGCGAGAATATCAAGGCCTGCTTCTGGGCGGCTGGGTGCTCTATCCGAGCCTTCTCGTCGCGGGAACTTATGACGACAACCCTTTCCAGGCGCCGTCAGACCGAAAGGGCGCCGCTGGCACGCATTTGCGCCCGAGCGTAATCGCTGACCGGGACAATGGCCTCCATCACACGACGGTCTATACGATCGGCGATTTCCGCATCTACCCGGACCTCGCCACCGGCAATACGGTTAATGTAGATACTGGCTTCAATCATACCTGGGAAGCGCGCAAGGACCTCGTCATTTCGGCGAGCGGCGAATACACGCGCCGAACGGACATGTACAACACCGGGCAGGTGATAAACCCGTTCGTGCTCGGCGGCGTCACCTATCGCGGGACGCAAGCCAGCCCACAGCGCTACAATGAATTCATCGGTTCGGTGGCTGCACAGAAATCCTTTGACCGTCTCTTCATTGGCCTGTCGAGCACCGCCCGGGCGACGACATATGACACGCTCTACACATCGACTGGCGCCCTAGGTCAGACCTATCGCAACAATCTCGTGACCGGCGTGACCGGGCGGTTAGGCTATTATGCGACGCCGCTGGTCTTCGTCTTCACCGAGGCCAGCGGAAACTTCCGGGACTTCCGAGACCCGACCTATAATTCGGAAGGCTATCGCTTCGTCGGCGGCGTCGGAACCGACCGCATCGGGCTAATTCGTGGCGAGATTTTCGGAGGCTATCAGAGCCAATTCTACTTCAGCGGCTTGTTCCCATCCGCAAACAGCCCGGTGTATGGCGGCAAGCTTTACTGGTATCCGACGCGCGCATGGACGATCGAGGCGGGCCTCGACGAAACCTTCCAGGACTCCGCCTTATCGACGGTGGGCAATGCGTCAGGAAGCGCGGCGCGCGCCACCTCGGCGAATTTGAGGATCGGCTATAAGCTCGCCCGGAGTTGGTCCGCGACGGTCAATGGGCAGTATACGGACGTCGCCTACATCTCAGGCGGTCGTCACGATAGCCGTTGGAATTCCGGTGCCACTCTGAACTATGAGATATGGCGCAATTTGAATGCGACTTTCGAATATGCGTTCACGCGCGTATTCTCCAACTCGGATGGCGCGGCCTTTACGCGCAATGTCTTCACGCTCGGCGCTACCTACAAATATTGAAATTCCGACAGGAGCAACGAAAATGAAAAAGCTCTCGATTTTTGCGGCGACTGTCCTTTTGAGCGGGACAACAGCTGCGATGGCAGTCCCCAACCCCAATAGTGGCGTTGCCAACCAGTCGCAGGGAACAACCACTCAACAGTCGATCGACTCGCGCGTCACAGCGATCTTCTCGAAATCTGCGAATGCGAATGGCGGCGACGCAATGACCGCCGAATTAAAGGCGCTTCTTACGACGAATCCGGAACTCGCAGCCGACGTCACGGCAGCGTCCAAAAACGCAAATCAGGACCAAAAGGTCGCCGCCGGCAAGGCGCTAGCGCAGGCAGAGAAGGCCCTGACGGACGCTGGTAACACGTCCGCAGCCAATAAGGTGAAGAGTGCCGCAGACGCGTCAGACGAGCAAACGCTGGCGGCCTACCAGACCGAGAGGAGCCAGGTGGTCGCCTCGGACGACGGCGGAGAAGGCGGCGGACGGGGTGGTCGCGGCGGTTTCGGCAACGGTGGCAATTACGGCGGCGGCTCGGGCGGCGGCAGCGTCAGCGGGCATTGATTGCGTTATATTTGGCAGCAACCATCGGCTTCCTCTACTGGCGCGGATGCTGAGCTGCTATGCTTGCGGCTCATCATTTTTCGATGACGGAAGCCCCTATGAGCGCGACGGAAATCATCTCGGCCTAGGATGCAAGAGATCGGAACTCGTTGACGCCATCGCGCAGTTGGAGAGTCAAGTCGATCGACAGCACGCCGATCTCGGGCATTTCGACGCGACGATACGGCTGTTCGACCCAAGCATCGAAGACGAGGCGAGCCGCTAGACCGTGCCACGAACGCACAACAACTAGGGTTTCGTCCAGGCGGTTGCCGCCAGCGCGTCCGCAACGTTCTGCGTGATGCGACGGTGCCGATGACGACGTTCGAGGTCGTCGTAGGAGTAATGAAGGCGAAGCGTCTACCGGACGCGACGTTCTTACCCGCGACTTGATTCCCAAGACCGTGCTCTGCTCATCGAACCAGGCGAAGGATACGATCGAACGAAGCGATGCGGCCGGGATCGCGATATGGCGAGAGATTTAGCCAGCCCTCGCCCGCTGCCAATAGCGGCAAAAGTCGATGGATGGTCCAAGACCCATCGCCAATCCGATGACGCCTTCCGCTTGGTCGCCTTTGCCGATGCGGCGGTGATCTTCACGCCACGCCGCTTCCAGGGCATATCTGGCGAATTAGATACCGGCATATGGTGACGATGCCCGAGCTCGCCGCGGCGCATTCGTGAAGAGAACGACTCGGCGCCATTGGTGCAAGCGTCAGCGGGAGACCGGAAAAGATCTCGCGTCGGCGCTATTATGCCATTGGGCAAGACATTACTACCGATTACGAAGCCTGTGTCGGTTAAACACGAGGCGAGAAACGAGGATACCTACCAATGCCGCCGTTGCCCCAAGTTCGGCAATCGATAGTGCGCCGTGCCAAGTGCTCACGCCGAAATTGTAAACCGGATCCACGAGAAAAAAATCGGTGGCGAGCAGAGTGAGTATAGTGATCGCCAACGCGATGGCTCCGCCCCACCTCACGGCGAGCACCATCAACGATACCGTCACAAAGGAATTGACCACGAAGACTTCTCGAGCATCAATCAAGAGGCGAAACGCCACCATCGTTGTGGATAGAACCGTCAGCCATACTAAAGCGGCGTCTGAGACGTACCATTTTGCGGAGCGCCGGGCAATCTCGACCGTCGATACGCCATCGGCCTCGCGGTAGGTTGGGAAAACAAGATGACAATCGGAACACGTTGTTTGTGCAACACGAAGCGACGCTCCGCAAAATGGACAGTTTGCCCTTGACTCAGTCATGAAAATTCTCAATGCGCGTGGATTACAGCCGGTTACGCCTTTTCATTCCATAGACCTCTTCCCTGCACAAGGATAACCATCCGTGAGAGTTCTACATGTCATTGCATCCGTCGACCCGCGCGGCGGCGGTCCGATTCAAGGCGTATTCTCAAGTTCCCAGGTTTGGCTTCGTCATGGCCATCAACGGCACATTCTCTGTCTCGATCCGCCAGACGCCCCTTGGGTCGCCCAATCGCCAGTGACGACCTTTGCTGTCGGGGTTCCAGGCCGCGGCCAAGCCTTTCTTCGCCGGCTCATTCCCTGGCTCGGCTATGGTTACTCGCCGTATCTCGTGAAATGGCTGAGGTGCTACGGCAATAATTACGACGCGATCATCATCAATGGCTTATGGAATTACGCTTCCTTTGGAAGCTGGCGCGCCCTGCATGGTTTGACGGTTCCGTATTTCGTATTCACGCACGGCATGCTCGATCCGTGGTTCAACCACACCTATCCCAGAAAGACAATTTTCAAATCGATCTTTTGGAAGCTGTTCGAAAATAGGGTGTTACGCGATGCGCGCGGGGTCCTCTTCACTTGCGAGGAGGAGCGACAATTGGCGGCGGAGTCGTTCTCGCCTTACAAGGCGCGGGAATTCGTCGTCGGATATGGGACGCGTGATATCTCAGGCGACCCCAAAGCGCAGCGCGCCGCTTTTTTCGAAGTGCTCCCGACGGCGCGCGGGCGGAAGCTCATACTGTTCTTGAGCCGTATTCACGAAAAAAAAGGCGTCGATCTGCTGATCGACGCCTTTGCGAGTGTAGCGGATGAATTTCCCCAATTCGACCTCGTGATCGCCGGGCCGGATCAGGTCGGCCTTAAGGCAACCTTGAAAAAGCGCACGGAAGATCTAGGCCTCGACAAGCGTGTGCATTGGCCGGGCATGTTGAGCGGCGACGCCAAATGGGGCGCCTTTCGCGCGGCGGAGCTCTTCGTGCTGCCGTCGCATCAGGAAAATTTCGGCATTGTCGTCGCCGAGGCGATGGCACTGTCGCGACCGGTGCTGATCACCAACAAGGTGAATATTTGGCGGGAGGTCAAAGCCGACGCGGGTGGAATCGTGGTCAATGACGACGCTGAGGCGGTCGCGATCGGCCTCAAGCAGATGCTGGCGCTCACGCCGGCGCAACGCGACGCCATGGGAGCGCAAGGACGCAGCAGCTTTCTCACCCGCTACGATCTCGAAAAAAACGCGATAGACCTATTGAATTTGTTGGCATGGGAGGTTAGCGGAGAGAGTCATTCAAGTAGCGTTGTGCACGAGTCCGGCTGCCCTAACTGACGTTATCGCACTTGGACGGGAGCGGCTCCGCCAGCGCCTGACGCTCGATCTTTTCCGCGCGGAGAGCGGCAGCGCGTCGCCATCCGAAAAGTTGCGACGGTGTGATATCCAGCGAACGCGCTAGCGCCGAGACATTCGTGCCGGGCTCCAGCGACGCGGTGATCGCTCGGTCCTTGAATTCCTCCGACCAACGTCGGCGTTCTCCGACCGGCGCTCCTTCGAGACGTTCGGCGCGGACCTCGATGAACTGGTTCGTGTCAGTTCTGCGCATAGGCGAAGACATAGATGTTGCTATGCATGTGCAACCGCTACCACTTCCACGATACGCGCCGCCAGAATGGCGCCGGGCGAACGCTTACCACGCGCCACCCGCTTGCCGGAGATCGACGTGTCCGGGATCGCCGCCAGGCATTCGCGCGTCGCGTCGTTGACGATGTTCAGGATGCAGAATCGTCGGCCGCTGGCGAGCTGGTCGTGCGCGAAGTCGAGAGACCATCGGGCATTCGGCTTCGCCTCGACGAGAATCGGCGCCCGTGTTCCCACAGCGCGGCGGCACGCGCGGCGCTTCCTCCGGGAGTGTCAAAAATTTCGTGTGTGGGCGGGCATGATGGAGAAGAAGGAGATCTTCCATGGCCCGACGCAAAGAGCCCCGCATCCCTGACGCGCTTCTGGACCAGTTGCTGGCCGGGGCCGATCCCAAGACGGCCTTCGACCCGAACGGCCTGCTCGACGATCTGAAGAAGGCGTTGGCCGAGCGCGCCCTCAACGCCGAGATGGATCACCACCTTGCGACCGGCGAGGCGGCAAACAGCCGGAACGGCTACGGTCGGAAGTCGGTGGTGACCGACACCGGCAAGATCGATTTGGAGATACCTCGGGATCGGCAGGCGACCTTCGATCCGCAGTTGATCGCCAAATACCAGAGGCGGTTCCCCGGCTTCGACGACAAGATCATCTCGATGTATGCGCGCCGCATGAGCACGCGGGAGATCGTCGGCCATTTGCGCGAACTCTACGGCGTCGACGTCTCGCCCGACCTGATCAGCGCGGTGACCGACGCCGTTCTCGACGAAGTCGCCGTCTGGCAGGCGCGACCGCTGGAGACGACCTATCCGCTGGTCTTCTTCGACGCGATCCGAGTGAAGATCCGCGACGAGGGCCTGGTCCGCAACAAGGCGGTCCACGTCGCCCTCGGCGTACGGGCCGACGGCGTCAAGGAGATCCTCGGGCTGTGGCTGGAGCAGAACGAGGGCGCCAAATTCTGGCTGCGGGTCATGAACGAACTGCGCAATCGTGGCGTCGAGGACATCCTGATCGCCGTCGTCGACGGTTTGAAGGGCTTTCCCGATGCGTTCCTGGCGGTCTTTCCCGAGACGACGGTCCAGACCTGCATCGTCCACCTGCTGCGGCTCAGCCTCGATTTCGTATCCTGGAAGGATCGCAAGGCCGTGGTCGCCGAGTTGAAGCCGATCTACCAGGCGCTCGACGACGAGGCCTGCGTTGCGGCCCTCGGCGCCTTCGAAGCGAGCGAATGGGGGCGGAAATATCCGGCGATCGCCCAGAGTTGGCGCCGCGCCTGGGGCGAGGTCGTCCCGTTCTTCGCCTTCCCGAAGGAGGTCCGTCGGCTCATCTACACCACGAATGCCATCGAGGCGCTGAATGCGAAGCTGCGGCGCGCCGTCCGCGCCCGGGGACACTTCCCCACCGACGAGGCCGCGCTGAAGCTGCTGTTCTTGGTCTTGAACCGGACCGAGAAAGAGTGGACGATGCCGGCTCGTGAGTGGAGCCTGGCCAAGGCGCAATTCGCCATCCTCTTCGGCGAGCGCTTCACAAGAGCGATGGTCTGACGATGTTCAACCCGCCCGCCCACACACGAAATTCCTGACACTCCCCTTCCTCCCCGTCAGCCCTTCCTCGCGGTAGAGCCGATAGATGCGATTCTTGCCCGAGCCATCGCCCCGCTGACGAAGCAAGACGAACAGCCGCCGGTAGCCGAAGCGTCGCCGCGCATTGGCAGGATCGCGCACCTCAGGTCGAAGCTTGGCGTCGGTCGGGCGCGTCGACGTGTAGCGCGCCGTCTTGCGATCGATCGCGACAATCCGGCAGGCCCGACGTTCCGACAGACCAATGACGGCCTGGAGGTGCGCGACGGCTTCGCGCTTGACGGCGAGCCCTACCATTTTCTGCCAGGAACTCGCGAAGCGCCGCCGCATCGAGCATCTGATCGACCAAGAGCTTCTTCAGACGCACGTTTACCTCCTCCAGCGCCTTCAGCTGCTTGGCCTCGGAAACGTCCATGCCGCCGAATTTGGCCTTCCAATTGTAGTCGTCTCCGAAACCGCGTATTTGCGCGCCAGGTAGGCCGCCTTCGCGCCGTCTTCCTGCTCCCGCAAAATCCCGATGATCTGCTCTTCCGTGAACCGTTTCTTCTTCATCGTGTCCGTCCTGCAATCGGCCGGACTCCAATCGATGCTGGTGGAGTTTTTCAGGGGTCATAAGCGAGCCCGAATCTCGTTGACCGACGTTGGCGTGCACAAGGATATTTCTATGGACGTGCGCGCACGAGCCGGCGCAGTGACAGCCGATATCGGCCGAGGCTATTTGATGGCAAGCCCGGTCAGTCGGCTCAGTTCGGACTTGATGGCTTCCTTTTCGTGGAGATTAGCAATTGCGCGACGCAACTCCAACACGCGCGCTTCCACAAGGAAGCGATACCAAAAGCCTTGCAAAAAGTGATAGATCAGACCCTCACGCCCGTCGAGAAAACCAAGCTGGAAGAAGTAGCGCCAGACAAAATAGGCCAGTGGACCAAGGCCGAAAGGCAAATGATTGTAGAGCCGCTCCTTGATCAGGCGCTTCAACCGCGCCTGGGGACTGCTCGCGCCCTCCACCACCGCTTCGTCGCGCGGAATGAGGCAGAATTCGGCGTTCAGCCGGTCAATCGCTTCGCGCGTTGCATACTTATTGTGTTTGTCGGTAAAGAAGGCAAGATTGTTGACATTGTGGTCACAAAAGTCATGTTCGAAAGTCACGGCTCGGCCATGCAGTAGCACCATATGCTCGTCCATCCAACGCTCTTCGATCGTCGCGGAGTCCTTGCACCAGATGCGCAAGAGAGTGAGCGGATAGCGTCCACCGTGCTTGATCCAGCGGTCCATAAAGATATGCCGGCGTTTGAGATGGACACCGTTCACGCCCCGCGGAAGCAGTGGCAGTTTTTGTTTAATCTCTTCAATAAGATCCGATGTCAAAGTCTCATCGGCGTCGAGCCGCATCACCCACTCGGTTTCGATCGGCAGATTGTCCAACGCCCACTGGAATTGCTGGGCCTGATGCGAGAATTCATGTTGAACGATAAGGGCCCCGGTGGCGCGGGCAAGTTCGACTGTTCGATCGGTTGAAAAGGAATCCACGATGAAAACTCTCGCGCACAACGGCCGTATATTCCTGAGAATCCTTTCAATGTGCGTGCTTTCATTGAAGGTCAGAATGATGATAGTCAAATTCGACATGTGCTGGGTTTCTGTCATTGCCCGCCTGTATCACTTAAGACGTTAAAGAGGCGAAATCCTCGATGAACTCTTGAGCAACCAGTTCTACGTCAAAGCGTTTTGTTGTGTTGATTGCTTCCATTGCCGCGGTCTCCCTCAAACTTTCATTTTCGATCAACATGGTAAGTAAGCCTTGAAGCGCCTCTCCATCGCCCTCCCGGTGGTCGAAAACGAAGCCATTCACGCCATCCTTAAGAAAATCTTCAAAACACGGGAGTTTAGAAACGATTACCGCACACCCGCAACTCATCGCCTCCAGCGGCGCCATGCCGAACGACTCTCCCGTTTCGGATACCGAGGGATACACAAATATGTCCGCCGCGCGATAGCGCTCAATGAGACGCTGTTCGTCGAATATTGGTTCCTCGATGCGGATGACGACGCGCGCTTGCTCAGCTATCTCCAAAAGCTCATCGCGATAAGCGGAGCCGTCACCGCCATGTGAAATCTCACTAGGCCCCAGCAAAGTCAGCCGCCATTCGTCATTCGCTTTTAGGCGCGAAAATGCACGGACGAGAAGATCGAGCCCTTTTTCGCGCGCAATCCGACCTACGAAAAGAATTTCCTTGTCCCGCGGGCCGCGCGCGGTCGTCCGGCGTTCTGTGAAGCTGAGCGGCAAACAATTCGGAATTACTTTAACGAGTTTGGCGCATCCCGGTGATTGTTCCCCGATTGCCGAGGCAACAACGCTGGACACGGCCTGAAGCCGATCTGCTCGCCAATACAATGCCATTTGATTTTTGGGGAAACGCGCAACGCTGACGTAAATCTTGTTGGCACGGCTACGCGGAATAATGATTGGCAAGGAGACGCTGTTCGTTACAGTGACGTCGGAACGGGGCAGAACCAAGCTGACGCGCACCGCATAAATGAGATCGAACAGCCGATACAATATCCTCGATCGCGGCGCATCGATCGAGGGTAGTCGGATATGTTTCACACCGTCGCGCGTTTCCTCCTTCGGCAAGGTTCCGAAACGACGAGAAATAATCGTTATCTCATGGCCTTGACGAGCGAACTCATCGCACAAGTTCAGCCAGATGCGCTCGACAGCACCGCCACGAAGTGGTGGAACCGGCAAGTAAGGTCCAAGCACACAAGTTATGCGCATCGCATTTTCCTGACTTATTTATAATATTGTTTAGAAATGTAACTCGTCGAGATTCCGATAAAGCTGAGCATATTCGGACAACGCTCGTTCAATTGTAAATCGTTTACCATTTTCGATACCTTTACGAATGATTCTATTTCTAACCGTTTGATCACTTAGAGATGCAACAAACCGTGACATTTTCACTGCATCTTCTGGCTCCGCAACCATTCCAGTTCCATTTAATATTTCCAAATGTGGCGAAATATTACTGCAGACAACAGGACATCCATTCATCTGTGCTTCCGCCACTGGAATACCAAATCCCTCGTAATACGAAGGAAAGACAAGCGCTTCTGCAAATTTGTAGAGCGCAGCAACAGCATCAATGCACGGCATCTCGACAGAAATAACATGATTACCTAATTGATTCTGATAAATAAAGTCACGCAGCTCCTCGTTCGGGAGGTATCCAGCAAGAACCAATTGGTAATCCCCGAATTTCCTTAATTCGAGTAACGTTTTTACAACACTGATCCGATTTTTTCGGCGCTCATTCGAGCCGATATGTAGTATATATGGTCTATTTCTTATATTTTTGTCGTATTTATCTAAAATATTTGCAGCACTTGAATCTGATAGGCACGGAAACAACTGATATGTTGAATTCAGTATTACACTAATACGTTCGTCAGATATATTTACATGCTTTCTTGCTTCATCCGCAGACTGCGAACTTACGCATACCAACTTAGTGGCCTTTCCTAGTCCCCTTGCGATTAACTTTTGCCATACTGATTTCAAAAAAGAATGAGAATTGGTAGGATCGTTTAATCCTCCGAGGTCATGCACGGTTACGATCGCTTTTAATGGAAGAAAATTCAAAAAAATAGCGTGAGATGTATCAGAAAAATGAACTATATCTGTAAATAATGATGCATACAATATTTTAGCTGGAAACGATACATATTTTCGGATAATTTTCAGCCCCAGATGACATCGGTTCTGATTCGGAGATATCAAAACAGTCTCGATCCCATGGTGCTTTGGAAGCTCGGAGCCAAGGAGGCGCGCAAATAATTGCATGCTAAATCTTTTGTCTGGAATATATGTGTCGACGATCGCAATTTTTAGAGGACGCCTCATCGGGGCAACTCCGTAGTTACGTCTATAACGTGCGACCTGCCATTCACTCAGAATTCGCATAAGTCGCGCGTGAAGAACGCCGTTCAGGCGGTAAAGCTTTGATTTTTTATCGGCTTGCACGGAAGGTGGTCGGCGAGCGAGAGGGCCTACAAGTACAGGGCTGTTGAGTTCTCAATAAAACCCTGCTGTTTCTAAGGCGAATCGGATATCGAGAGCGGCGCGCCATCTGGCGTTCTTGATGTTGTGGCAGCCGTCGGCGCGCAGGAGATTATAGGCGAAGGAACGCAACCGCGCGACGATGTCGGGGTTCTTGCGAATGCGTGAAGCGTCCTCCGCGAACGCCACGTCGCGCACGTAATGGCTGCCGTTCTCGATGCGCCAATGGGCCCCTGAGCCATTCGTTCCAGCGCTCGGGCGTCGGACCGGCCGCCGAGGACACCCAATAGACAACCTCGATCGTCTGCTTCAAAAGACCGGTCGCCGGATCCCGGCGGTAGATTGTGCGCTCCAGCCGAAGCACGGTCTTGATGAAGGGCTCCCACGCCGTATGGCGGAACCACGCCTTCGCCGGAAAGACCATCAGCTTGCGCGTCTCCCAGCGATTGCGGCCTTTCGACCGGCTCATTGCACAACCTCTCGGCTTGCGGCCCGCCGCGCCCAGTTCGAGCAGGCGACGCAGGCCCGGCTGATTGTCTTTCACCTGCGTCAGCAAATGATTGCCGGACGCGATCACGCGTTCGAAAAGTTTTTTTGGCAATGTTCGGCGTCGAGCGTGAATAGGCAGCTCTTCAATCCCAGCGCTTCGATCAGTTCCGGCGCGGTGGGAATCTCATTGCTCTTTTCGGCGACCATCACATGCGCGAGCACGATCCGATCGGCGTGGCGCAGAGCCGACATCATATGCGCGGCTTTCCTGTCGTTGAATGCGTCGAAGCTGCCGCGCAGCGTCTTTCCATCGACGGCGATCGCCGTCAGCCCCTCCAGGGCGGGCGGCGCCGGCATGCTCGCGGCATGACGTTGAAACGCCGCCTCCAACGCTGCCGGGTCGACGCCTTGCAGGATCAGCCGCAGGCCGGTGTAAGACGGCGTGTAGGGCAGCTTCAGGCCGAAGGCGTCGTTCAATCGAAGACGATGCACGCGAATGAACTCATGCATCTGCCGATAGGAATTGGCCCCGGCGACCATGGCGAGGATCGCGTAGAGCAGCACGGTCGAAAGATCGAACCGCTTGCCCTCCAGACGACGATGGTCAGGAATTTCCTGCAAAATCTCCAGCAGCGACACCTGCATGCGACAACCTCTGATTCGGGTTGTCACCTATAGATTCACACATCTGCCGTGATGGGAATCGCAAAGCCGCCACCAAAGATCAGAGAACTAAACAGCCCTGCCTACAAGTACGAGCCAAGCCAGCAGGCGGCGAAAATTGTCACCGGCGAAGGATATAGGGGTCGGCCTCTCCTCGGCGCATTGGAACGCGGCTGCCGAGAGCGGAACAAAGAGGGAGAGTTTATGAGGGCCGCCGTCGACTTGGCCACGTACTATTTCGAGGCGAACTGGCTGCCTCGTCGAAGACTGAGCGGCCGTGACGTGTGAGATCAGACGCTCGCAAATGCACGGGGCATGGAGGCTTGCCGCTCGGCGCGTCCCGCATAGAGCGTTATGTCGAGCACGGCGAGAATGACGCCATCACCGCGGAGGCGTTCAGTCAGGCCTGTTCAGTTCTTAATGAACCGCAGATATTTCGAGGACACCTTGGATATCGAGAGCAGCGCGCGTTCTGGCGGCGGGCCGGCCGCCGAGGATACCCAATAGACGGTCGCAATCTTGCAGACTGGTCACCGGATCGCGGCGGCAGATCGCGCGCTCCAGCCACAGCGCGGTCCTGATGAGCGGCTCCCACGGCATATAGTTGAACCTGGCCTTCACTGGAAAAACCGAGAGTTTTCGTGTCTCCCAGCGGGCGCGACCTTTCAACCGCCCCGACGCGGAGCCACTCGGCTTCCGGCCCGCCGGGCCGAACTCGAGCAGGCGACGCAGGCGCCGCTGATTGTCCTCCAACTGGGTCAGCAGGTGATTGCCGGACGCGATCACGCCTTCGAACAGTTTATTGGACAATGTTCGGCGTCGAGCGTGAACAGGCATGCCTTCAATCTCAGCACTTCGATCAACTCCAGCGCGGTGGGAATCTCGTTGCTCTTTTCGGCGACCGTCATATGTGCAAGTACAATTCGTTCAGCGTGGCGCAGCGCCGACATCATATGCGCGGCCTTGCGATCGCTGAATCCGTCGAAGCTACCGCGCAGCGTTTTCCCGTCGCCGGCAATCGGGGCAGTCCTTCCACGTCGAGCGGCTTCGGCATGCTCGCGGCGTAGCGTCAAAACGGCGCCTCCAAGGCGGTCGAATCGATCCCATGCAGAATCTCCTCCACAGTCCCGATTAGGACGGCGTGCAGGGCAACTTCAGGCCAGCGCGGTTTATTTGCAGGCGATGAGCGCGAATGAACTCGTGCGTGTTAGAGCGGAATCCGATCAAGCTGCATCATAGCCGGACGCCGCAAAGTAATTCGCGCATTCGCTCGGCGTGACGCTTCGCAGGGCCTGGGCGACCGCCGCGTCGAGCGCATCGACAGTGCGCGCCGCGATGCGCTGGAGAACCGACTTGATCTTCGAGAAGGATTTTTCGATCGGATTGAAGTCCGGCGAATAGGGCGGAAGATAAAGGACCTTCGCGCCTTTCGCTTCGATCGCCTCCCGCCTGCCCACGATCTTGTGGGTGCTCACATTGTCCAGCACCACGATCTCTCCTGCGCAGAGCGTCGGCGCCAGAACCTGCTCGACATAGGCCAGGAACGAGCGTCCATCGAGCGCGCCGTCGATCAGCGTCGTCGTCTCCCAATGTCCGAACGGGACCGACGCACGGCAACGCTCGCCGCGCGGCGCCCGGCCGAAGCGCCGCGCCATGTTCGTCGAGACGCTCGTCTCGTCGAGGAAAACCAGCTTTTCCGGGTCGAGATCGAGTTCCCCCTCGAACCATTCCTCTCGGGCCTCGGCGACGTCCTCCCTGTCCTGCTCCGCGGCATGGCCGGTCTTCTTCTTGCGCGTGATCCCATGGCGCGCGAGGAACCGCCACACCGTCCCATAGCCGACGGCGAGGCCATGGCTCTCCCTGATCTTGTCGCGCAGCTCCATGACCGTCATGTCGGGCTTGTCCTTTATCTGCGCGAGGATGAAATCGGCGTGCGCCTCGATGCGCTGCGAGCGGCGGCGCCGCCCATCTTGCCCGGCGCCACCTCGCCGGTGATCTCGACCCGCTTGGCCCAGCGCACGGCCGTCGCCGGACCGATATCGAACCGTGCGGCCGCCTGTCATCGCGACATCCCGCCCCGGATCGCCTTCATCACCTTCTCACGAAGATCCATCGACAGCGCCATGATCCCCTCCCAGCCGCTCGCGCCGCTCAATCCCGATCAGCGCTCCGCTCGAGATATGGGAATCCGTCCCGCTTTATTGAATCGCCATGCTCGGATGACGCTCTAACAATCACCTTGGAGAAAACGAGAGCTGATCTCCGCCATCTGGTCGCAAACCCTGATGCAGATTTTGTTTTATGGACTTTGCAGGGTTTCCAGCAACCATATCATAATCGCCCACATCTTTAGTAACAACTGCACAGGCTCCAATGATTGCTTTTTTCCCTATTTGCACTCCCGGCATCAGAAATGCCCGCGCTCCAATAAATGATCCTGGCCCTATTGTTATTTTTTCTACGATCAATTTTTGAGAAGGCATATCGAACGCGTGAGTCCCTGTGCACAAGTAGGCTTCCTGTGCAACGGTAGCTAATTCCATTAGCTCAATCTCTCCAAGAGAATAAGCATTTGCACGATCACCAATACATGCGCCATCCCGTAAAATGAGGTTCCACGGTATGTAGATACGGGCCCCCGCATGCACAAATGGCTTTCCGTGAATCCGAGCTCCGAACAATTTCAGTATAAGAATGCGCCATGAGTTTAACGGCTTTGGCGTCCACGAACAGAGCACGGCCCAGGCAAAAAGCCAGGAGGCCATGAGAAAGCGCTGCCGAAACGTCCAAGGACTATCTCCCAATTTTTTCTGCCTTTCAAAAGCAACAAAGTGCTCCATTTGCGTCAACCTTTTTTGATCATAACCACAACAATACTTGGGTCAAGAGGAGATCTACACCCAAAATACAAATATCCAAATATAATTTCGATTATGTCCCTTAAAAAATGCACTAGAAACTTAACGAATCGCCTTTTTAATTTTTTAGGCCGAGCGCGAGCGTTGTATACTGAATGCAGCTTTAGACCGCACGTTTGTCCAATTTGACGTAGAGAGTCGGCAGTCATAGGTCTTTCGTGAGTCATATCTGTATACAAATATTTTCCGGCGAATGGACTTTCTCCATTTGGAATTTTTATTACCATTTTCCCGTCATCAGTCAACGCTTCTTTCAGTTTTTCAAGTATTTCTTGAAGCTTAAAAGGTTCAATGTGCTCAAATACATCTAGTGCAACGATAATATCAAACGGCACGGATATCGAGTTCCATTCACTCCAAGTGTAAACGCTGTGTCCACGTTTATTTGCGGAATAGATTGCCTCCAAAATAATTTCGATACCACATACAGTGTGCCCTCTTTCACGAGCCCAATCCAAAAAATATCCAGGTCCGAACCCGATTTCGAGTATCTTGCTAGATGTTTTATCTAGAATGTTTTTGAAAATACCATTAAATTCATCTGATCTGGAAGGCTCCTCACCCCAGCTCTTGAAATCACGATATTCGTCGTAAAACCTCTCTTTTGAACTCACTCTCATCTCCTTTAATTTTGAAGCGGCCACCTCTATGCTTCATAGTAGGCTATACTATAAGAAGAGTGGCTTTCTTTAACCCGCGCGATTGCGCTTTCGTGAAGGAGCTATGCGGTACCGACGGTTCAATTCTGAAAAACTAACCTAACCAGCCCAGAGGCTGTCCGGCGCTCTTCGCATGGTACAGGGGGGGAAGCGCCTCACTTGGCCGCACTGCCGTTGGCCCGCACGACCGCGTCACAATCGTCCTCGGCACCTCGGATAGGCGCGCTGCTGTCTGAGATACTGTTGCTTTCAACCAGTACCCCGCGCATCATCGGTGCCGCGCCACCGCAGCCGCCGATTTCGACGTGCGCATTTTCGGCAAGGAAATTGCCTCGCATCACGACGCCGAGCGCCAACGGCGGGGAGTTTTCCTTTTGCCGCAAGCCATAGGCACCGATCACTGCCTCGCCGGAAAAGATCGAATTGTCAGGACCGCCACGATAGACGGTTCCATCGTTGATGCGATTGTTCAGATATTGAATATACCAGCTCGGTTGGAAATGGTGGTACCAGCGGCCCTGATTGATGAAACCGGCCGTTCGCGCCGAAGTGTTTTCGGCGACCACATGTTCGACCGAAGTTCCATAGAACTGCACCGCGGCGCCGGCGTCGGAAAATTCATTGCCCACGATCAGATAGTGCTGGGCCATTGGAACGATCGTAATTAATGAACCGTTATCAGGCAGCACGCTCCAGTCCCGATCGAGCATGACGGTACTGTTCTCGGCCTTCGCGATCTGCGCGAATTCCCCGGCCCCCCGCCCATCCAATATGAACACGCCCTGGCCGATTGGGGAATGCGTGTGGGGCATCAACGCGCCATCGAGCTTCAAATGGCGTCCTGAAACCTCGACAACATGCCCGTAAAAGCTTCCGCCCGGGCCATCGGCGGTCATCGCCTCGCGATCCCAGCCATGCATCAACCTGAACTTATTGTTGGCGAGCCAGATGTTTTCCGATGCGCCGCGTGAAGAAAAGAGAGTGTTTACGCCTCCGCCGGAAGCCCCGAGATCCGCGCCGACAAACTCGTTGCCCTCGATGATCGCTTCTTTGCAGCCCGAGAATGAATACCAGCCGCCGCGGCCGTTATACAGTCGGTTGCCGGTGATCGAAACGTTCTGGGAATCGAGCACGAAGAGTGCACTTGACGAAGCGTAAACATCGCTGTCCGTGATTTCGAGATTATCGCCTCGGAGGCGGATGCCGGCACCGCCATTGGGGCCGCCACCGCGAGCCGCAAGTGCCGCTTCGCGCCGATGAACCTCGTCCACGTCGATGTGGCCCCGATAGGCGGAGGCGCGGATCCGAATGCGGCGGATGTGAATGTCGCCTTTGGCGGCGATTCCCGGGTCGAAGCCCCCGCTCAGCACATGCTGGTGATTAGAAGCGTAAAGCGTCAAATCCTCAACGCTGAAATGACCGGCCCCGCGAATCAGGCTTTCGGGAGGGAATTCGAAATCGGGCCAAAGTAGGCTTGAAAGATCGCGGTCGGTGCCGCGCAGCGTCGCACCTTCAGGGAGCCGAATCGCTCGCTTCAGCAGATAGCGCCCTGGGGGCAGCAAGAGCACCCCGCCCTTCTTGCCGGCCTCGGCCAAACCAGTCTCTATCGCAGCAGCATCGTCGGTCGCACCGTCTCCCTTTGCGCCAAAATCCTTCGCCGACAGTTGCAGCTTTGATGTGGACGCCGGAGGCGGCGCAATTTCGATCGGCAGCCCTTCAGACCAAGCCGTCGCATCGCCGCGCCCGTTCCAGACCGAAACCACGTAGGGTCCCGGAGCGAGTGTGGGAGGCGCGATCGTCTGCGCCGCCCAAAGGGACGCCCTCTGCAAAGGCTGACGCGCGACCACGTGCCCGTCGGGCGTCTTGAACTCGATCAGCGCGCGCGGCGCAAGCCCAAGGTTACGCCCGAAGAGCCGTAGCTCGCCTCCCATTGTGGGCCGAGCGCCCCCCTCTCCCTGCACCCAGTAAAGGATCGGGCGGTTAAGCAGTCCAACGGCCGTGCCGTTGGGACCGCTCAACTCATAACGATAGACTCCCATGCGCCAATCGGGTGGTAGTGCAAAATAGAGGGTCTGTGGCGACTGGCGCAACGGAACGATGGTTGTTCGCCTTTCGACCTCCCGGCTCGGGGCCATTGGCAAATCGTGCAGCAATTCGAATTCAACGCTTTTTACCGTGTCGAGTTCGTGGCCGACGATCAGAGCGGTCTCCGTTGGGGCGACCGGATTGCTAACCCAGAAGATAGCGGGGGCGGAAGACGCAGGCCCGCAGAAAACGCAAATCGAGACCGCCACGGTACATGTGACGCGAGATCGGGGAAGCCAAACGGAGCGTTCGATCATGAGTCTGCATCTCCGGCAACAGCCACTTGATTCAGGCCAATTTCTCTCCGCTGTTTCTCTTTGACGATGCAATCGAAGGCCATAGCTAGACAAAAATTGACGACGCCAGGAAGACTGAATGCATCCAAGAGAAATCCCTCTAGCAAACTTCCTAAAAATAGCCCAATAGCTAAAGAGCATACCAATGCATCTTCTCTCTCACATTTCCCGCCAACTGAATGCGAGACTATAATTACAAGCATTGCTACTTCCACAAATACCATTGCGATGAGAAATAATATTCCAAATGCAGCCCAGCCTCGCAGGTATGAGTTTTCTGAAAATGACGGAAAGTGCCCAGCACCAAATACCGGAGACTCCATTATTTCATTGAACATTGTATTCCATGCCTCGTATCTAGTGTTTTGGCCTCCGCGGTCGTACACGTCCGAATACGTGTCATATCCATTATCGAAGCTCAGTCGATACAAGCCTACCAAGCCACCAAAAACAGCCGCCGAAACAATCTGCGTGACGTTTCTTGTAACTAACACAAATGTTGAGAGGCCAACCAATGCGATCAGAAGTCCTGTTCGAGACCCCGTATTGTAAAGCAAAAAAGCGCCACAAAGTAGACACGCACCTAAAGATAAAAACCTTAGCAGAGAATAATGCCCTGAAAACACCTTGTGTTCGACAGCAAAAAATATGGAAATAATGGCCAAAGAAAGTTGTGTCCCCATAAAATTTGGATGGTTCGTAGTTCCAAAATATCTTGGAACATTTTCTGCAAATCCGAACCCGGCACCATAGTTATATGCATTAAATAAAACGATTGTCACCGATGTTGCCAGCAAAGCTTTGGATATATATCGTTTTGCGCACCCACGCGCTCTTCTTTCTATAATTGAAATATACACATATAGCATTGCATATAGGATTGATTGAAACCCAAACCTTATTCCGTCGTTTATATCGTATGCGATGGCTCGGATCGCTGTGTAGATAGACATTATCAACATAATTGACGATATCGGCATAAATAGCATCTGCCACCGACGCATTTTAACAAGATGATAAAAGAATACAGCGGTCGCGAGCGGCAATAGAAGATATGAGCTTTTCTCAAGAAACTCGATCGGCGCTGAGGTCGGAATGTCAAGTGAGAACTCTTGCCCCTCAAAGCGCAACACTACAGGCTTGAAGGTTGCGGCGAACATTATCAAGTACATTATGAACACAGGTGTTATATTTGTACCAGCTGTTCTGTTCTGTGTCGAGATAGACAAAGAAAGACTCCGACCTTATCAGCTATTCCGCGGTTAGCTGTCTGCTTTGTTTCGATAAACAACGAACAAATATAGTGGTATCAAGCTCAATGAAATTCTCGCGGTCGCACTAACCCATGGAACGACGTACAGGCCCGCGAGCGGTATCAGGAGCATCTTGCCTGAAAACGAAGCCACCATGGCCAAAAAACCGAATTGGACTTGCGGTCTCAAAGTGCCCGTGCCGTTTAAGAAAAGGGTCAGAGAATACTCTACCGCATCGACGACCTTCCACAGCGCCAGGCCGGTAAGCAACGCCACTCCAGGGACGACTTCACCGCCCGACCACAGCTCAACAGCCCAGCCTCCGACGAAAACAAGTCCCACGCAGAAAGTCGTCGAGACGGCCAGCGCGGTCGTGAAGGAGCGCTGAAGCGTCTTTTTCACCCAATCGTGATCGTTCCGCGCCCGAGCTTCGGCGTAAGCTGGCCAAAGTGGCTGTAGCGCAAGATGGATGAGCATTGGAATTAAGCCGAACATCCGCTCCGGTATCGAAAAATCCGTCACTGCATGGGGACCGAGGAGGTGAGAGATGATGAGGTTGTCGGATGCGACATTTATCGCGACGATGATTTGCAGCCCGAGAAACGCGAACCCTTGCCGAAAAATGCGCCTACCGACGGAAATGGAGACAAGGCGCGGGCTGGGGATAAGACCCCGCCCTCTCTCCCCAAAGAAGACGATCGCGTTGATGAGATTGGCTGCAAGCGGTGCCCCCGAGACAGCAAACACTAGCCAGGGTAATCCCGCATCAAAGGAAATGGCCAGCAAAACCCCAACGAGGCCCAGGAGGGCGCCGAGCGTGCTCCAGAGGTTGGCCCGGTAACCCTCCTGCAAAGCACCCTGGAGTCGTGGCGTCACGCTCAATGGCACAGAAAGAGCGAAGCACGAGACGAGTACAAGCAGACTCAGCCTCAACTCTGAGTGCACCGTTTGCGACTGAACATTGAAAACCGCTTCCCACGGTGCGACGGGGAAAATTGTCAAAAACGTGATCAATATCGCAAGGCCGAGGGCTATGAAAATAGCTATCGCCGTGGAGACCGCCTCTCGAATGGTTCGGAAGTCGCTACGCCCATGAGCGTCCGCGACAACAGTCAGCAGGGCGCTTCCTGTGCCAAGGTCGGCGAAGGAAAGAGCAAAGATCACGGAACTCATCGCTATCCAGAGACCGTAGCGCTCCGGGCCGAGATAGCGGAGGGTCAATGGGACCGAGACGAGCATTGTCCCTACCGTGACCAACTTCGCAAATGCCGCGGCGGCCGCCGACGCCAAAGCGCGATGTTCGCGTGAGGCGTCTCGCTCTGATGAGCCACCCACACGCTCCTCAATGGCCAGAGAAACCTTTTCCATCATCGGCATTGGAGCTAGATCCACAACGGTTTTTGAAGAGATACTTAGACACCCGGAGCGTCATCAATTTGCTAGATTCGATTCGCCATCATCGCCGTTCCACGCGACGAATTACTTGGCTCAACCGCTATGCGACCGTCGTGCGACAACGCCCATTATCGCACCCACAAACACCCGTTGCCGTAGTCAATAGATTATTCGGGTAGCATCGCCAAAAAGTCAGCGGGCCAACATCAAAGCTTCATATTGCGGCAGCAGCGTTCGCGCGCTCATGGTCTCGACGAGGCGCAATCCTCTTTCAACGCGTTGCGTCCAATCGAGCTCGCGAGCAGCCAGTATGCCGTCGGCAAGGGCGTCACTATCGCCGGCCGGCGTCAATAGCGCGATGTCCGAGAGCAGGTCATGCAATTCCGTGTCGGAATCGGCGGTTGCGATAATAGGGCGGCCGCTCGCCAACATGCCGCCAAGCTTGGATGGCAGGACGAGGTCGGCAGCCCCCTTCGACTGCGGCAACACATGCAAATTGGCAAGAGCAAGCAATTCATTCATTCTCTCTACCGGTTGAATTGGTAGGAAGCGAACATTGGGGAGGTCGGCAGATTGTCGTTGCAGCGTCTCACGCATAGGACCAGCGCCCGCGAAGACGCAATATATATCATGTTCTAATACGAGCCTTCGCGCCGCCGCGATCAGGACCTCAAGCCCCTGTTTGGAACCTAGGTTGCCAGCGTAGAGCACGACGAAAGCGTTTACAGGTAGAGCGAGTTCCTCACGAAAAGGACTGCAAGTCTCCGCCGCCGGCGAAATAGCCGTGGTGTCGACCCAATTGCGCAAGACCGATATTTTTCCCGGCGACAGTCGTTTGACGACTAGCGCCTCGTTCATCTTGTGGGAAATCGTTATAATTTTGTCGAACCCGTCCAGAAGCCAACGCTCGACCCCATTTGCCAGTTTCCGAACGGCGCCGCCTTTCAGGGGGCCGACTTCGAATGCCGCATCTACTTCGAGGTCTTGGACATGGAGCAGGCTACGCGCTCCGACGAGTTTTGCCGCCAGCAGGGCGACCGGCGCAGACATCAGCGTCGGTTCGACACAAATCACGACATCCGGTCGGAAGCAAAAGATTCGCCATGCGACCGCCGGCGCCGCAGCCACGGCAAAACTCAGCGGAGCCAACAGTCGCCACAGACCGGGAGCCCCTGCCCTCGTCGCGATCGGACATCGCGTCACTCGGATCGATCCGACAAATTCCTTTGCGTAAACACCCGCACGATAAGGTGCGCGCACGAACCAGCCAGGATAGTGAGGCGGAGCGGTGACGACCTCGATCTCGTGGCCTCTCGATTCGAGAAACTGAGCCAACTCGGTGGTGTATTTTCCACACCCAATCAATTCCGGCGTGAAATTGATGGCATGAATCAAGATTTTTAGGGCCGATTCTGTATGTGCAACATCATAGCAGCACATACTATTATATAATCTATCTTCGACTTCTAATTTAGAAGCGCTTTTCCTTTCAAAGGCCGGACCAACCCTATTCATCGCAACGGCTCTTTTTAAAACCCAAAGGTGGACATTAGAGCGGAATCCGATCAAGCTGCGTCATAGCCGGACGCCGCGAAGTAATTCGTGCATTCGCTCGGCGTGACGCTTCGCAGGGCCTGGGCGACCGCCGCGTCGAGCGCATCGACAGTGCGCGCCGCGATGCGCTGGAGAACCGACTTGATCTTCGAGAAGGATTTTTCGATCGGATTGAAGTCCGGCGAATACGGCGGAAGATAAAGAAGCTTCGCGCCTTTCGCTTCGATTGCCTCCCGCACGCCCACGACCTTATGGGTGCTCACATTGTCCAGCGCCACGATCTCTCCTGCGCAGAGCGTCGGGCCACCTCGCCGGTGATCTCGACCCGCTTGGCCCAGCGCACGGTGGTCGCCGGACCGATATCGAACCGCGCGGCCGCCTGTCGTCGCGACATCCCGCCCCGGATCGCCTTCATCACCTTCTCGCGAAGATCCATCGACAGCGCCATGATCCCCTCCCAGCCGCTCGCGCCGCTCAATCCCGATCAGCGCTCCGCTCGAGATATGGGAATCCGTCCCGCTTTAGTGAATCGCCATGCTCGGACGATGCTCTATGAAACACTGATCGGGCTGCCTGACCGCCGCATTTCGGACAGTCCAGAAATCTCTTATCTTTCTCAACAAAAGGGAACGAGTGGCGCCCTCGGCGGCTCACCTCTTGAATAGCTGCCGCACTTCGGGTGAATCGCTCGATTCGGCCCAAATTGAACGCGGAATCGGATTCGCTCTCGCCGCCCGACTCCGACAAGCTACAGGTGCATCTTATAATCACCGCTAACTTGGACGACAAGAAAAAGGTGGTCTTGCCTGCGATGCACCGTTAACGGCAAGGCAAACCCATGCTCCCAGAGAGAGTTCATTCTATCGCTTTCAGTCCTTAGCAACATCGGCTATACTCTCGCTCGATTGTCGTGATGAATCAGATGGATGGTCGACGAGTCGCGAATTGGGATCACAGATTCGGCCAGACACGAAAGTTCGGCGCGCTTCAAGCAGGCAGCAGCCTCGGTACGGGTTTTCTTGGATTTTGACATGAGGGGACGGATGCCGACATATGCACGAAGCTAGTGAGGACATCTTGAGAGAGGACTCGATCGACTCTTCGTGAATTGCGGGAGTTCTTCCGAAGACATCGCTGGATGAAACTTCGGGAGCAGGTCACCGTCTTGAAGGTGATCGTTACCAGCGGGCCGACGCCCGGCGCGCTCATCAGCCGGCGGCAAACCTCGTCCCGCCGGACGATCGCCAGCATCGCCTTGTGCAACTTCTAATATTCCCTACGCAGAGCGGTGCGAGCAGCCAGGACCGCGTCGGCGATCTGTTCCAACATACTTGGCCGGCGCACAGCTCCCGAACGCGCGCCACGAAGCCGGTGCGCGTCACCACGCCCATCTTCAGCCCGAAGCCGCGAAGAATGCCGCGGATGCTGAACTCGATATCCAACAGCTTACCGAGCAGCTCCTTTCGCGCCACGAGCAATGCTCGCACTTCCTGAGATCCCGGCGATTTGCAATGGACGGGGCGGGACCAGCCCATCCTCAGAAGCTGCGCGATGCCCCGCGCGTCACGACGATCCGTCTTGACCGTCATAGCCGAAAGCGCAGCCTTCACGTGACGGGTCTCCAGCAACACCGTCTCGAAACCGCCTTTGGTCAGGCCAGCGTGAAGCCACTGCGACAGCGGCCCGGCCTCCAGCCCGATACGCTCGATCGAATGCCCGAGCTTACGCAAGAAAGCGACGATCGCATCTGGATGGCTTTCGACCTTCGCCTCCGAAACGATCTTGCCGCCGACATCGACGATGCAAACGCTCGAGAGTTCCAAAGACACGTCAATTCCGACATAATGTTCCATATCCTGTCTCCGCCCCGCATGCCCGGGGGCCGGCCGCGGCCAAAGCCCCGCCCCACCATGATACGGAAGACAAGCCGCTGTCCTTCGCCGTCAGGCTCGGGTCGGGGGCCATTACAGCATCTAGAGGGGCACGAACTGATATGGTTTCGAAAGGCGTATCCTGATCGCTCAGCGCCCCCTTTGAAATACTCGCTGTGTTGTGAGGCTTTCGAGAAGGTGACAGCCGTTTCGGTGTGAGCCCTGCTCATCCGACCCGTTCGACCTGTTCTCGTCTGAGCTTTGCGCGAACATGTCCCCCCATAATTTCGAGCAGCACCTCTATGCGACCCGAGTCGTCCAGGCGTTCGAGCAGGCCGAGCGCCTCGGAAAATGGGCCACTGATGAGCCTCACTTTTTGACCAAGCTGCAAATTATGTTCGAAGCGAAGTTGGTCGCGATCGTCGGAGGATTGGATCAGCGCCTCGACAACACCGTGAGGCACCGGAACCGGACGATCCTGCGCCATGAAAAGATTCGCTATCCCGATCGTGCCGTTGACACTGCGCCATCGGTCGCGATCGAGATCGAGCGCCACGAAAATGTAGCGCGGAAATACGGGCGCGAGCACATTGCGCATTCGTCGCGCATGACGAACTGTTTTGATCCGCCTCGGCATGAAATGACGAAACCCCTGCACTCTGAGGCGCTGCTCCACCGAACTCTCCTTATGCGGCAGCGTATGAGCCAGGTACCAGCGCTCTCCGTGCGCCAGTTCGAGGTCGTCCCTGAGACGAGCTTTGTCGCCGCCGTCCATTCCGATTACCCCACCAAAAGTTTTTCACGGCGTTCGCCCCGGCCCGCCACGCTGCGCACTCCGAGCACAGACTAGCAGCACGCCAGAAACGTCTCGAACGAGGAGGACTCGGTCTTGATCGTCATAGCCCGAGCCCAATTGCGCGGACCCAGGCGGAGCCCGCTGCCCCACGCATCCGCAGATCATTGACGATCGCTTCCCGAGTCGCTTCCGGCTTCGTCCCGAGAACAACCACGAGTCGGCGTCGAATACGTTCATCCATCCGTCCATTCAGCTCGATCAACTGGCTGACGACCGAACGTTTCCCTTCCGGTGGAAGAAACTCCCAAATCGCGCTCGAGAATAAAACTCGGCTTTCGATGATGCGCGCTTCATGCGGCGCGGTGACTTTCGACATTTCCAATGCCTCGAGCGTTCGTTCTAGAGGCGCGCCGCGCCGCCATCGAAATTTTGCGAGTTCCATCCACGCCTTTCCGGACGTCGGAACCCGGCCGAGGAGATCGACAATGCCTCTGGAAAAACGATCGTCATCTTCCACATTTCCGAGCAGCGTCGCTCGGAGATCGAGCAATCTCGTCGCGACGCCATCTAAGTCTTGGAACGTCGCGAGCTCGGCGAGCAGCTCTTCGTCGGCGCGCTGATGCGTGGGCTCGGGCGCCGAACGTGCCTTGGCTTCCATTTGCTTATCAAAGCGGTCGACGACCCGCTCCCCCTCAAGGAGGATGAAGCCCTGCCGAATGAGAATAGTCGAAAGGCCGATCGCGCAGACAGATATTGCAATCGAACGGAACCGCATGCCGCAGAACTCAATTCTGGTAGTATTTCTTGTAATAGTGCCCATAGTACTGGCTATAGGCCCCGTATCTCGGCGCCTGGCTCTCGTCCACCAGGCTCAAGGCGGCACCGGCCAGCTTATGCTGCTGCATAAAATATTGGATGTGTTCCGCGACGGTTTCCCGCGGAGTCATGCGCCAGCGCACGGAAAAGACCACCTTATCGGCGAGACTGGCCAAGACCTTCGCATCGATGACCGGACCGACCGGCGGTGAATCGACGACGATATAATCGAAGAGATCACGCAGCTTTTCGATGAGCTGGCGCATGCGTTCCGACCCTAGGAGATCCGGCGGATTCTGCGATTTCGAACCGGCCGGCAGAACTGCGAGGTCATCGAGACGAATGACGGCTCGTTCCAACGGAACGGCACTCGTCAAGAAATCCACCAAGCCCGGCTTCGCCTCCGCGCCGAACTGCTTGCTGATGGATGGATGGCGCAGGTCCCCGTCGATCAACATGACGCGCATTCCAGCTTTCACAGCGGACCAAGCGAGCGACTGGGCGAGCGTCGATTTGCCTTCGCTGGGGAAGGAAGAGGTCACCAGGATCACCTTAGCCGGATTGTCAACATCGGCCATTTGTATGCCGACCCTAATGTTTCGGATCGACTCGGCGTAGCGAGACAGTGGCTTGGCGACGACATAGCGCGCCGGCTCCAACACCTTGCCTTCGACTTCCCGATCCTTGGCGCTGAGCAGCGGAAGCGACGCGAGCACCGGCGTGCCGAGCTTTTCCTCGATCTCGCGCGAAGAGAGGAAGCCGGAATTCAGCATATCGAGAGCGACGGCGCCGCCAATGCCGATCAGAAAACCGACGACGCCTGCGAGAGAAAGAACAAGCCCTTTTTTCGGGAAAGACGGCGCTCCCGGCTTGATCGCGGGAGAAATGACTCTGGCTTCATTCTCTTCGAAGGTCGACTGCTCCTGGGTGATCTTGGCGCGCGACAGGAAGTTTTCGAACAGTGTCTTATTCGCGGCGTTGATCCGTTCGAGCTCGCGTAGCCTCACACCGATGCCGCCGTCGATACCGGTTTCGCCACTGACCTGTTTCAAGCTCACTTCAAGCGACTCCTCGCGGGACTTTGCGACGTCGTAATCATTCTTCAGATTCGCCAGAATACGCTGCACTTCCGCGGCGATTGAGCGCTCGATGTCCCGCTTTTCCGAGCGCGTGTTGATCAGCGAGGGATGCTGAACATCGTAGCGTGCGATGAGATCGGCCTCCTTTCTCGCGACTTCGGCTTGTTGCTTTCGTAACTCGGCAATCACGGTGGAACGAACGACGTCCGGGATGGCTTGCAAATTTCCGCCCTTCTGCATTACTTGGGCGACCTGCTCATATTTGGCGCGCTTCTCGGCGGTTTCGGCGCGAGCGGTGATGAGTTTTCCATTCAGCTCCGACAGCTGCTGCTCAGAAATGGTGACCTTGGCGTCCGCATTGGTGGTGACGAGGTTGTGCTCCTTGCGGAAGTCGGCGACCGCCTCCTCCGAATGTCGCAGCGTTTCGCGCATCGACTCCATACGTTCGGCCAGCCAACTGGAAGCACGCTTGGCGGCGTCATAGCGGGCGTCAAGCCGATCGACGACAAAAGCGTCGGCGACGGCGTTTGTCAGCCGGACCGCCTTTCCCGGGTCATCAGAGGTTACAGAAACTGAAAGGACGAAGGTTCTGTTCACGCGCTGGACATCGAGCGCATCGCGAAGTCTCTTGATAGAGGCCAAGACATCGGGCGGGATCGGATCGCCCGCTTGAGGCTCGACTTTGCTCGGTGGCTCGGACGTAGAAAAAAGCCCCGTCAGGAAACCGAAGAGCCCGATTTTTTGCGACTGTCCAAATTCCTTATCCTGCGTCAGTTTCTCCTTCTCGACGACCCTTCGAAGCAGATTGATCGACTGGATGACAGAGACCTGACTATCGACGTTGGAGGTCTCGAGATTGAGCTCCGGGAGGATCTGCTCCGCGCCAAAGATTTTTTCTTTCCGCGGCTCAAGAAGGATCTGCGCAGTAGCCGTGAAACGCGGGGTGACCATCAAAAGCGCGAGGAACACCACCGCCATGACGACGAAGGCCGTGGCGACTATCACCTTCCAGCGGCGCCAGAAAAAATCCTGCAATTTACGAAGATCAATGGCGTCACTCTCCCCACCGTCTGCGTTCACTTGCATCAAAGCCTTGGAAATCTGGCCATGCATGAATTGAATATCCCTATAGGGCCAACGCACAGGTTTAGATGTTTCAAGGCCTAGCATATTCGTAGCCGTTTGCGAAGCCGCTCGCTCGCGAAACCTCCTCAGCGATCCGTTGCGACCGATCCGCTCCACGATTGTGCGACCCCCGCTCCCAGCAGCGCGACCCAAGTCAGAGCGACTGCTTGCATCTGCACGCTGAAGTCCACGAAGGCGTGGAGCGCCACGATCACTGTGGCGGCGCAGGCGACGAGAGGGGCCGACGCGGCGCGTCGCCTGGCGATCGCTCCGAGAACGCAGCGCACGAACAGCAAGCCTAACCCTAGAAACAACAGAACAGCGACCGGCAAGCCCAGGCCTTGCAAGGCTTCCAGATAGCTATTGTGCGCCATGTCCCAGACGCCGAAAGGACCTATCGTGCTATCCCGATACATCGGGAACACTTCCGAGAATGTTCCGTCGCCGAAGCCGAACAGTGGCGCGTCGAGGATAGAACGCCACGTCAATCCATAGACTGCCAGACGGTCATCCGATGCAAATCCATTGATGGTAAGGCGATCGGCGAGAAAGTCGCCGTAATTGAACAGCGTGACGCCCATAGCAAGGCCGCCGATCAGTAAACCGAAGCCTGCACCTATCGCGTTCTTACGTCCACGCACGCCAGCGAGCACGAGGATCGTCAGCAGACCGCCGAGGCTCGCCGATACTCCGCCGCGCGACCCCGTCATGACGAGCGCTGCTCCGATGACCAGAACGACGGCGATCCACAGCGCCCCACCTGCGACGGTCAGCGCCAATAGTCCGGCGAGGCGACGTGAGATTGCTGCGGCCTTCCCCTCCCCCCGGGAAATATAGAAGTTCAGCAGGATCCCGAGGGCGCTCATCAAACCGAGCCCCGCATAGGTCGCATAGCTGTTGCGATTCACGAAGGTCGAGGTGAGGGAATCATTGTAGGTGACCTTGTCGAACCACAAGATCGTGTTCGGAAAGACGAAAAATGCGACGATTCCGTAAGCCGAATAAGCCGACCCCGCCAGCGCCAGAAAGCGGACTAGCGATTGCGCCCGCGCCGAGGAGCGGCAGAGTTGGAGAGCGAGCCAGAAGGCGGCGCAGCAGGTGAGGAAACGCGTCGCCGCGAGGACGGTGGCGTCACGATTGACCGTGATGCTCCCCGCAATGTCGCGCCCCGAGGCCTCGCGCGCCATTTGCCAGATCGGATTGTGATAGCCGGCCGGGATCCAATGGGCGATCTGGATCAGCGTCCATCCGAAAACGACCAAGCAGGCCGTCGCCGGAAACCAGATTCGGTAAAGCGCGACAGGATGGCGCCGTCCAGAAATAATTCGAACCAGCTCGAATGCGATCACCAGCCCGCCGAACCAGATTGCATTGACGCCCCATGCCAATGAGCGATCGGAACCGAACCAGTATGGCGCCCAGCCGAGAGCGGCGAGAAAGAGAAAGAAGATTAGGTCGTTCAGCGCAGCCGAGACGCGCGACAGGCGCCGTTCGGATTCTCTCGGAGCCGCGGTTTCTGGCGATGCTTCTTCGCTGTCGCCCTCTTCGGGGGAAGGCGCGAGCCAAGGGGTTCTCTCGCTTCGAGCCCTGCCGTGCTGGCCAGAAATTTTATGATCGTGCCGATCCCGCATTTCGCTTCCGACGCATCGGCTCGATCAAAGACACGATCGACCGCAACTATTTGCCGTTCAATTCTATTTGAACGAGCAATATCGCAAAGGTCGAGCTGATACAACCTGGATTCGGGCGCGATGGCGACATGAAAAGCGCTCTGACTTTTCGGAAATCGGCCAATCGACATACACTCCTCTCTCGCGGAAAAGACGCGGCGTCGCGAGAGAGGGCGCGACGCCGCGTCTTGCCGAGCCTGGGTCCTCGGCGAATGCTCCCCGCGCCCTATGCGCAGGCGCGTATGCCGAGGCCGATGGCCTCGCGGCCGGACATGTCGGTGAAGGCCAGACTGTCGAGAGCCTGATGACGCCGCACCCACGCCTGGATCGCCGGCGGATAGACGCTCATCATGATCGTGTTGCCTCCCCAGGACGTCTCCCCCTCGCTCGTCCGCGCCGAATGGAAGCGCAACGTCGCCTCCGGCGAGACGCAGGCATGGCGCGCGCCCAGCTTCATCGTGCAGGCCGAAGCGCAGTAGCCGTCTATGGCGACAGTCCGCCGCGTCACATTCGCCGACCGGACCTGCTCGTAATAGTCGAGGACATTGCCGCCGCGGTCATAGCTCGAATGATCGGCGCGCGGCGTGTAGCCGCCAGCGAGATCGGCGCGGCGGGAATAACTGTGGCGGCTCGAGCTGGCTCCCCGGCTCGAATAGCCATTGTCGAAGGAACCGAACAAATCGGAGAAGAGATCGGCCTTGGCGGGCGCCGAGGCGAAAGCGGCGAAGCCGGCGAGGCCGATGATGGCGGCGCGCTTGGCGATGCGGGGAGCGACGAAGGCGCCGAGCGAAGCGGAGAACATGGGATGATCCTCTCTCTAGTCAGATGAGGCGGCCCCATGGAGTAGAGGGGCTCGACCTCTTCAGTGAGGATCAGATTGCCGGCGACGCTCTAACGGCCATTAAGCCGCGGTAATGCAACTCGAGCGGTATCGACAAGAATATGGAAACCATATGCCGGACAGCCCGGACAACATATTGAATATAATTCGATTATAAGACTATTTACCAAGCGGTCGCAGGGAATTCTCAACCATCCCGTCCGAAACATTTTCCGCAAAACCGCGTAATCGAGAGGATTTCGCTCCTGCGGCGACGGCAAGCGAAAGATCTGAATCGGCCGTTTACTATGACTGATTGAACCGCCTTGACCAAACGACGCGGGCTCGAAATGCTTCATAACATTCGCTCGACTGATCGAGCGCGCGGCCGTCGCAGGGAGTTGCCGCTCCCGAACGACGGCCTGACCACAGCGATCGTAGGAGGATCAACCATGGCTATCGACGTCACTATCATGCCGCCGTCCCCGGCGGAATCCCCGCGCCCCACCAGATTGCGCGCACCCTCCCCTAGCCCGTTCCAGGCCCGAAAGCGTCGCGCCGGCTGATCGCCTGCGCCTGCCATCCGAACCTGCACATCGACGCCGATTGTCGCTGGCGCTTGGCGCCGCCTCGGCAAGCTAGGGGAGTTTTTACTTTGAATATCAAAACCATGATGCGCCTCCGTCCGGTTGAGCCGGCTCCGGAAGTCTTCAAGTTCAAAATCGTCGGCTTTGGAAATGATGGCCCCACGGCCATTATGTGCGATCGATCCGACCTGTCGACGCTCTGCCGCAGGCTGCCGCTGCGGACGCCGGCGTTCTACGTGCTGATCGGCTCGCATGCGACGACGCCCATTTTGCGGCCCGGCGAGACCTGCGACGTCGAAGGACGCATGCGCACGCATCTGCATGACGCCAATCTCCACTGGTGCGATCGAGCGCTGATCGTCTATGGCGCGGGAATCGACAAGACGCGCGCGCTCGCTCTTCAATATTTCGCGCATGAGCGCCTGTTGAAGCTCAAGCGCTGTCGGCTCGGCTCCGGCGCCGACGCCGAGTCGCCGGCGCGCTCCGTGCTGACGAAGTCCCGCCCCCTCTTTGAGCAGATACGCCTTCTGGTCAGCGCGCTCGGCGAGGATTGGTTCGAGGATCGCGACGTCGACCGTCATAAGGAAGACGATGATCCTTTGGCGCCCTATGAGGCGCCTGAGGGCGCCCAGCGCATCGCCGTCTTCGAGAAGGGCGCCTTGCGTGCGGCGGCCGCCCTCGTCGATGGCGAGTGGATTTTGCTCGCGGGCTCGGAAATCCGCGACAGGACGCAACCGTCGGCGCGACGCTCCGATGTCACGACTCGAGCGAGGCTGCTGCGCTCCGGCCTGTTGAAGCCGTCTCCCGATCATCCGGGCGCAATGGTGCTGCTCTGCGACCTGCGCGTCACCTCGCTCGACGCGGCGGCCAAATTCGTCGTGGGCAATAGATCCTCGCTCACGCGCTTCTGGCGCGATGTAGGTGAAGAATCTCGGGGCCGCCTCCCCCTGTTCTGACGCAGCGCGCGGGCGTCCGTCGTTATCGACGCCCGCGCTCCCCCTTCCCTCGCGAGCCAGCGCGCCTGCATAGGGCGCGAACGAAGGAATTTTGCCATGAGCAGGAAGAAGCTCGCCGCGACAACGATCGCCGACGGCGACCCCTATGATACGGAAAACGATCGCTTCGGAAATCTGCTGGATGGCCGCCCATCGACCGCGGATGTGCTGGCCACGGCCTGCCTCGACGCGGCTTTGACGCTGCGGCTGCGTAAGCGCATCCGACGCGGCGACACATTCACGCTCATCATAAAGGCTCCGGGCGCCGATTGGATCGCGCCCCTCGCCGGCGCGGCCAGGCGGCTCGTCACGGATGCGGAGATTTTCACCGATGGCGGCGGCTCCAAACATGCGAAGCGGCCGCACTCGGCTGGCGCCGACATCGCCGAGGCGCTGTCCGAAGGACACTGTGCGATCGGCGTCTCGCAGGAGCCGGAGCGATATCTGCCCGCCACGCTTCTGACCGTCGCCGATACGCGTCTCGACGTGGCGCCGCCCGATGCCGCCGTGTTGCGGCGGGTCTTTCGCAGCCTCCGCGGTCGGCCTCTGCGCGGGCGCATTCCGCCCGGCGTCGCCGACACGCTGAGCTTTTCGGAAATCGTCGCCGCCTTCCGACCGGATGTCGGTGCCGCGCAGTTCCTGGAAAATCTCGCCTCCTTCGCGGCGGCGAAGGCGCGCGGCGGCGCGGTGGACGATACGCCGAGCCTGGCGGAGCTCCCCGGCTATGAGGGACCGGCGCGCGACTGGGCGCTCGGCCTCGTCGCGGATGTCGCCGCCTGGCGCGCGAAAAGCCTGCCGTGGGGCAGCATCGCCTCCTCCATTGTTCTGAGCGGTCCGCCCGGAACCGGCAAGACGCTGCTCGCACGGGCCATCGCCAGAACCCTCGATGTGCGGATCGTGTCGACTTCCTGTGGCGAATGGTTCACCGCGCGCGACGGCAATCTCGGCGACGTCATTCAGGCTGCTCAGGCTGCCTTCGACGCGGCCCGAGCGCAGCCTCCGACCCTGCTGTTCATCGATGAGCTGGACGGAATTCCCGATCGCCGCAGTCTGTCGTCGCGCGGGCGCGACTGGTGGCAGCCGATCGTCAATTTCCTGCTAACGCTCCTCGACGGCGCGGCGACGCCCCGCGAAGGAATCATCGTCATCGGGGCGACCAATCACCCCGAATCTCTCGATCCGGCGCTCATCCGGCCCGGACGCTTCGACCGCATCATCCCGCTGGTGCCGCCGGACGCCGCCGTCCTCGGACGCGTGCTGCGCTATCATCTCGGCGCGGCGCTCGCCGACGCCGATCTCGAGACCGTCGCTCGTCTGGCACCGGGCTCCACTCCCGCCGACGCCGCCGGCTGGGCCAAGGCCGCGACGGGCCGCGCCCGCGCGGCCGGACGGCCGCTGAAGCTCGACGATCTCCTCGCCGTCGTCGCGCCCGAGGACGACCGGTCGCCGGAGGATCTGCGGATCGCCGCCATCCACGAGGCCGGACACGTCGTCGCGCATCTGGCCGCTGGGCGCGAGGTCACGCAGGTCTCGCTGATCGCGCGCGGAGAATCCGGCGGACGCACGATCGCGCATGCGCCGACCATCGCGCCGAGGCGGCGGGATATAGACGATATCGCCCTCGCCATGCTGGCTGGGCGCGCCGCCGAGCAGGAATTGCTCGGCGAGGCGTCCGCCGGCGCCGTCGGCGATCTCGCCCAGGCGACGCGGCTGCTCGCCGAGGCGCGGGCGCGGCAGGGGCTCGGCGACAGCCTCCTCCACCGCGGCGAGCCGATCGAGACGCTGCTGGCGTGCGACGGCGCGCTCCGCGCCGCCGTGGAGCAGGATCTTGCCCGCATCTATGATCACGCGCTCGATCTCATTCGCGAGCGACGGGACGCCGTGCTCATGATCGCCGACCGATTGCAGGAGAGGCGATGTCTCACCGGAGCGGAGGCGACAGCGGCTGCCTCGCGCCCGAATGGGCCGTGAGCGTCTCGGCGCCTCGAGAGATCGCTAGCCGCCCCTCCCTCCTCGTCCCGCGAGAAGCGACTCGCCCTGTGCTTGCTGGGCGCCACACATGGGTGTTACACAGCGAAAAGAGTGCAAAGAGACGTTGGGCATTTTCAGAAGGTTGCGAATCGGCTGCGGCTTGGCTCAGAATCCTCCCTGCTCAGCCTGAAACGCCGCAAATCATCCACTCGAAAATCGAGAGTTCGCGCCGATCGAGCGAAATCTCATAGAGGAGGAGTTGGAAAAGCCCGGCCTCTCCTTTCACCAGAAGGCGAAGGCGCGCCGAACGCCCATTCGAGCCACATCGCCGCCGAGGGAGCAAAGGCGGCCTGCGATTTCCTCTCGGCGATCGCCGCGCATCTGTTGCAGGCGACAGCGCCGCCCCCGCGCTGCGGGGTCGCAGCGTTCGTAGAACAAATCGGCGCCGCGGATCGCAGATCCCGGATGCGAACGTCGCGCCTCATCGGCGCGGCGGCGCTTCTTACCGCGATCGCGAGCGATCACAATTCGCCGCGCAACGTCACCATGAAGTTCCGCGGATCCCCCGGCGTGTTGTAGGTGTTGGCGCCGCCGACGCGCGTGTAATATTTCTGGTCGGCGATGTTGTTGATATTCACCTGCAAGCTCAGATTTTCATTGATCTTGTAGGACGCCATCGCATCGAGAACGGCATAGGCCGACGCATGCCGCGCTTCGTTCCAGGAGTTGACCGGGCCGGAGAGGCCGCTCTGCGCGACGACGCCGGCGCCGACAGTCAGGCCTTGCAGAAAGCCGTCGAAGTCGTATTTGCCCCAGATCTTGAACAAATGGGTCGGATACCAGGAATTGATCGAGCGGCCCTGATTGTTCTTATCGGCCAGCAGCGCGGTCTTGAGATAGGTGTAGCCGCCGACGATATCGAGCCCCGGTAGAGCACGCGAGACCAACGGGAGATCGAGATCGGCGAAGGGCTTGCCGGAGAACTCGACCTCGACGCCGTGGGACTCGGCCTTTCCAGCTTGGAGATAGTAACCTGGATTTGCGGCATCGGCGTAAGAGCGATTACGATCCTTGATATCGAACCACGCCACTGATGCGTTGAGCTTTTTGTCGAGGAACTCGCCTTTGACGCCGGCTTCGAATTGTCCGCCCACCTCTGGATCGAGCGTCGTTCCGTCAGCCTTCTGGTCCGTCTGCGGAATGAAAATGTCGGAGTAGCTGCCATAGAGATTGATCTCCTCGGTGAGGCGAAAGATGCCTGCGAGATAGGGCGTGAAGCGATGGCTGGATTTCGCGCCATAAGACCAGTTCGCGGGCATGCTCGGCAGGACCGCGCGACTCTTCGCGAAGAAATTCGTCAGCCGTCCGCCGAGTACGAAAGTCAGCGGATCAACCGGCGTCAATCGGAGCTGGCTATAGGCCCCATGCTGCAAGGTCTGATTTTGGCCGCCCACCGTGAAGGGGTTTAGATTGGGACCGATCGCATTTGGCCAAAAGACCGGGATATTATTCACATTGACCGCTGGCGCACGCTTATATTCATATGTGAAGCGGTCATAGTTATAGCCGACAGTCAATGTGTTCTTGATCGGGACAAAGGGCAACGTGCCGGAAAGATAGGAGTCTATGCCGGTTCGATGATAATAGTACAAGAAGTGGCGGCGAGCATACCGCGCCGTCCAATCAGAAGGGCTGACGCCGCTGTTCGGATAGGCGTCGCTGAACTCATTTTCTATGTCACGTCGATTGAAGTTGATTTTCGCAACCCAGTCGTCGCCGAAGCGATGCTCGAGGCGAACATTCTTATCTTCCGTATCCCATTTGTATTGCGTCCAATCTGGATAGGGATTCCATGACCTGGACACGTTCAGGAAATAAGGACTGGTGTTGCCGAAATAGGAAATGGCGGCGACCGGCTGCCCGGTGTAATCGGGGTCGCTCGTTCTCTGGCGCGTGTAGGCGACATTCACCAGAGTGTTCGGCGTGATGTCGTATTCGAGAGAGCCATAGCCGAGCCATTTGTTCTCGGGCTGCGCCGGCGTGAAGAAGAAGTGCTTGTCCTGGTGCAGCACGAGCGCGCGATAGCGCAATGTCCGCTCTTCATTGATCGGCCCGGTGACGTCGATCATGCCGCGGTAATTGTCCCACGAGCCGGCGTTGAATTCCGTTCGCAGCTTGAATTCATCCTGTGGCCGCTTGCGGACCACATTGACGATGCCGCCGGGGCTTCCCGAGCCGGAGAGCAAGCCCGCGGGGCCTTTGAGAACTTCGAGACGGTCGTAGACGGCGAGATCGAGCTGCTGATAGCCGCCAAGGCCGCTATAGGTCGGAACGCCGTCATAGGCGACATCGAGGAAATAGCCGCGCGACGCCGGCTGCCCTTGCGTCACGTCGTTGGAAATGGCGGAGACGCCCGGAATCCAGAACATAGCGTCCTGAACCGTGTTGAGCTGCATGTCGTTGATCTGCGCGCGCGTCATCACGGAGACAGACTGCGGCACCTCCTTGCGCGGCAGCGGAACCTTGCCGGCGACGGTCACGAGCGGCGTCGTATAGGAGCCCGTGCCTTCCGTTATGGCGCCGCGATCGGCGCTATAGGCTTTCTTTTCGTCACGCTTTTCAGCGCCGATGTCGATTCGCGGCAGCGCCTCCGCGCCGCCCGCGTCGCTGCGCACGCCCGTATCGTTCTGCGCCAAAATAATCGACACGGCTTTCGCGTCTGGACCGCCGAAGCGATAAGAGAGCCCGGTGCCGTCGAGAAGGCGATCCAACCCATCGCGCACCGAGAAGGCTCCAGAAAGTCCAGTCGTCCGCAAGCTGCGCGTCACATGCGCTTGATAGAGAAGATGGAGTCCATTCTTCACGGCGAAGGCGTTGAGCGCCGTCGCCACCGATCCGGCCGGTATGTCATAGACCATGACGACGCCGCTGCGCTCTTGCGGCGAGAGGGACGCCTCGGCTGGCGTTCCTCCCATCGCAAAGGCGCCGAACGCCATCGCAGCAACCGTCGAGCCCATAGCCGCACCCTCGTAACGCAGACCTCTTTTCGCCATCGCCGCTTTCCGTCGAATTGGATTCTCGGACGCGAGACGGCGTCCGTGACCAACTCGACGCCCTCGCGTCGAATTCGGAATGTCCAATGCGAAAAAAATTGCGTGGGAAGATGTGGCCGGCGCCGCCCGTCATTCCGTGAGCAGAATGAGATAGTCAGTCAGATGGATCGAATGCAGGCCGAGGAAATATTCGATCTCGCGCAGAGAGGTGAGCGGCTCCGCGGTCGAGAAGACGCCGCTCACCCGCCGCGCGCAAGTCGACGCGCGCAGGCAGAAGACATAGCCATGGCGATGACGGCCGAGCGTCGCCAGCGCCTCGCCGAGCGGCCTGTCCTCCACGACCAGCGCGCCGCGTCGCCAAGCGGCGATCGTTTCCGCGGCGGCGCTCGCCGGAGGCCGCGCGGCGGCGTTCGCCTCATAGAATGTCTGCTGCCGCTCCTCGACGATAACGCGCGCGCCGCCGCTGGCGACAGCGACCGAATGCTCGCCGACCGCCACGCGCGCGCCGCCTTCCTCGGTGAGCGCGACGTCGAAGGCGGTGCCGAGCGCCGTCACCTCGCCGCCCGCCGCCTCGACCACGAAGGGACGCGCGGGATCGGGCGCGACCTCGAACCATACCTCCCCGGACAGCAGGCGCACGCGCCGGCGCCCGGCTTCGAAATGGACCTCGATCGCCGAGCCGCCGTCGAGCTCCACGCGCGAGCCGTCCGCGAGGGTCGCCGTTCGGCGCTCCCCGACGCCCGTCGCAAAGTTCGACCGCCAGACCTGGGCGAGATCGCCGAGGAAGAAGAGAAAGGCCAAGGAGGCGGCGGCCGATAATCCCACCGTCGCCACTCGTCGCGACGCCGCGCCCCGGGAGCGAGAACGGCGCGCCGGGCGCAGCGCGCGCGCCTCCTCGAACATTCCGGCGACATCGGCATAGGCGCGGCGATGGGCCGGATCGGCGGCGAGCCAGGCGTCGAAGGCCGCGCGATCCTGGTCGAGGTCGCCCGCCTTCTCCCTGATCCACCAGTCGATCGCCGCCGCATGGGCGGCGTCGCCCTCCCCCATTCCCATCGCACCGTCGCTCCCTGCATGCGGATCGCCCTCCGCGTCCGCCGAATACGACGCGCCAATAGGGGAAAAAGGAAGGTCGCGCGGCGAAAAATCTTTCATCCCAGCGCCGCCCAGCAGCGCTGCATGGCGATGCTCATATGCTGGCGCACCATGCGCTCGGTGACGCCGAGGCGCAGGGCGATCTCGCGAAAGGAGAGATCCTCGAAAGCGCAGAGCTCGAAGACCTCGCGACATCGGGGCGGCAGCGCCTCGATCGCCTCGCGGAGGCGGCGCGCCCGGCGCTCATAGTCGACGATCTCGTCCTGCCGCGCCTCGCTGCTCGGCCGCTCGCCGAGGAGCTGATCGAAGGCGAGATATTTGTGCTCCGTCCGCCGGCGCCGGGCCAGGTCGCGCGTGAGATTGGCGGCGATCTGCTGGAGAAAGGCCGGCGGATCGGCGACATCGTCGAGGCGCTCGTGCCGCAGCGCGCGCACGAAGGTCTCCTGAAGCAGGTCGGACGCGTCTTCCGCGCCGACGCGACGCGTCAGATAGGCCGTCAGCGCGCGCCTGTTGCGCTCGAACAGGTCGCGAATGAAACGCGTTTTCTTTTCCGACATTCGCCGGCGCCCGCGACGATCGCGACGCGCGACGCGCGCCCGTCGAGACCGGAGGTGAAAAATGAGGGTGAAAGGAGCGATCAGCCGATCGACGGGGGCGCGCGGGAGGACGAATAGCTCGGACGGCCGATGAGCGCGCGGGCTTGCTCGCGATCGACCGACGAAACTCGCCCCGAGTCGAAGCGCGGCGCGAGCGCCGTAAAGAACATGGCGAGGAATGCGAGAGACGCCGAATCTCGAGGACAGGCGCAGAGCGCGCAATGCGAATGCTCGCCGCCGTGCTTCACGGGCGCGCCATCGTCGCCACGCGCATCGCATAGCGGACCGCCGTCCCCGTTGATCGACAGGCCGTATGCCGAGAAGGCCGCGGTCCATCCGTGGCTCGGCGCCATAAAGGGAAGCGAGACGAGCGCCAGCCATGCGCCGAGCAGCGCGGCGAGAGCGGTCCGCAGCCTGATGAATTGCGCCGGTGACGAAGCCATGACGCCATAGGAGACAGGCGAAAGCGCAAGCGTCAAGAAGGAATTGCGCCGGAGGGCGAGCGGAATGCAAAAGCCGCCTCCCCGCGCCCGACTCGTCTATGGCGACAATGGCGCGACACGGCTCGCCAAAAACGTCAACGTCAGCCAAAATGGCGGCCGTGGATTTGTCTCCGCGGGGACAATATCTCTGACGCGCTCGGTTGCGATCGGCAATGCGGCGAATAATGTCTACAGCAACGGCGGTGGAATCTTCTTCAGTTTCGGCGACGATGTCATCGGCGTCGGCTCCGTGACGCTGGCGACGCCCGCTCTGCGGCGACTGTCAGGTAGAGCCGACATCGTGAGAAGGTTCTGAGAAATGCAGCGCCGATGTCTTCGGCATCCGTCTAAATATCAGCCAGCCCAACCAGTTCTTCGAACCGCAACCGCCCCTCAGCAACCCGCGTTTACCATCGAAGGCCCGCGCAAGGCATAAATCTAAATATTTTGTTGCACATTGCAAAAAATAAGTCCTAATTACCGCTCAGGCCTCGCAATGCGGGGCCAAAGCATTGTCTCGAGAAGTGGTATTATGTCCATGAGCACTCGTCGTATTTGGGTCGCCGGTCATAGAGGCATGGTCGGTTCGGCCGTCACACGTTATCTCGAGGCGCGAGGCGACAAAGTATTGAAAGCCGATCGCTCGGTCGTCGACCTCCGCAATCAGATCGCCGTCGAAGTCTGGCTGAAACAAAATCGGCCCGACGCCATCATCTTCGCCGCGGCGAAAGTCGGCGGCATCTATGCGAACGACACTTATCCCGCAGATTTCATCTATGACAATCTGGCGATCGAGACGAATATCATCCATTCGGCCCACGCCGCGGATGTCGACCGTCTCGTCTTTCTCGGGTCTTCCTGCATTTATCCGAAATTCGCGCCTCAGCCCATCCGCGAGGACTCGCTGCTCACCGGTCCGCTCGAGCCGACCAATGAATGGTATGCGATCGCAAAGATCGCCGGCATCAAGCTATGCCAAGCCTATCGCAAGCAATATGGCCGGCGTTACATCTCGGTGATGCCTTGCAATCTCTATGGCCCGAACGATAATTTCGATCTCCAGACGAGCCATGTGCTGCCCGCGCTCATTCGCAAATTCCATGAAGCGAAGGAGTCGAGGAAGGCGGAAGTCGTCGTATGGGGAACCGGCACGCCGCTTCGAGAATTCCTGCATGTCGACGACCTCGCGCGCGGCGTCGTCTTCTGCCTCGACAATTACGACGGCTATGAGCACATCAATTGCGGCGCAGGTTCGGAGATCACGATCCGCGAGCTCGCGGAAACCGTGCAGAGAGCAGTCGGATTTTCCGGCGAACTCGTGTTCGACACGTCGAAGCCGGATGGCACGCCCCGCAAGCTGATGGACTCGGGCCGCATTCGAGCACTCGGATGGGAGCCTGAAATCCCGCTGGACGACGGAATTGCGGGCTCCTATCGCTGGTTCCTCGAGAATAAAAGCGTCTCTCCCGCACTGGAGTTGGCGACAGTCGCATGAGTTCGATTACGCGCGCGATTTCGATCGTCATCGCTGGAAATAGCGTCGAGCTACGACGTCAAATTTTCACATCGATAGACGCTGAGATCGATCGCCGCTATTGCTCGAAGAGCGCGAAATTTCTGAGCTGACGGCGCCGCGCCCTTTCCTGCGCAAGGTGTTCACACGCGAGATCGGCCAGCTCGCAGGGCCTGCAGCGCGCTGATCGATGGCTAATCGCCTGCGACGAAAGGACCGCGATGCCGATCGATATACCGAAGGATTCTGCGAAGGAAGCGGTCTTGTCGCTTCAACGCTACTTCAAAGAGAATATGGACAATGAGATCGGCAATCTCGCAGCGGAAGGCCTGCTCCAATTCTTCGTGGAAGAGATCGGGCCGATTGTCTACAACAAGGCGGTCGAGGATGTGCAGCAAAGGCTACACGCCCGCATAGCCGAGCTGGATGTCGAGATCCACGAGGAGGCGTTCGGCTATTGGCGGAAGCGCCGGCGTCGCTGATCGTCCGCGGACGCTTCCGAACGACAATCGCTCATTGCCTATGCGCAGGCGCGGATGCCGAGGCCGATGGCCTCGCGGCCGGACATTTCCGTGAAGGCCAGGCTGTCCAAGGCTTGATGACGCCGCACCCAGGCTTGGATCGCCGGCGGATAAACGCTCATCATAATCGTGTTGCCACCCCAGGACGTCTCCCCCTCGCTCGTCCGCGCCGAATGGAAGCGCAACGTCGCCTCCGGCGAGACGCAGGCATGGCGCGCGCCGAGCTTCATCGTGCAGGCGGACGCGCAGTAGCCGTCGATGGCGACTGTCCGCCGCGTCACATTGGCCGAGCGGACCTGCTCATAATAGTCGAGGACATTGCCGCCGCGGTCATAGCTCGAATGATCGGCGCGCGGCGTGTAGCCGCCAGCGAGATCGGCGCGGCGGGAATAACTGTGGCGGCTCGAGCTGGCTCCCCGGCTCGAATAGCCATTGTCGAAGGAGCCGAACAAATCGGAGAAGAGATCGGCCTTGGCGGGCGCCGAGGCGAAAGCGGCGAAGCCCGCGAGGCCGAGGATGGCGGCGCGCTTGGCGATGCGGGGAGCGACGAAGGCGCCGAGCGAAGCGGAGAACATGGGTCTGATCCTCTCTCTGGTCTGACGAGGCAGCCCTGGTTATCGGGCTCGGCCTCGTCGTTGAGGATCAGATTGCCGGCGACGCTCTAACGGCCATTAAGCCGCGGTAATGCAACTCGAGCGGCATCGGCAAGGAAACATAAACCATGCGCCGGAGAGCCCAGCCAACATATTGAATATAACTCGATTATAAGATCACTTACCAAGCGCTCGCGAAGAATTCTCAACCATTTCGTCCGAAAGATTTTCCGCAAAATCGCGTAATCGAGAGGATTTCGCCGCCGTGACGAAGGCCGGCAAAAAGCGATACGCGGCGATCGCTCCTCCGAGCTCACCAAAATTTGGTGGCGCTGAAATCGAACCGACAGACATTGTCCTTCCCGCTTTGTCATCGCACGAGGGGCGCAAAGCGCGGCTGACTCACAAGGCGCGCGCCGCGAGGACCGGCGCGTCATTGGAGGCGATGCCTGCCGAGTAGCCAAGCGCAGCCGCTCGAAGCCCGGAGCTGAGCGCCCTCGGAACCACACGGATCTGCTGGCCTATGAACGGACGCCCGTTGAGAGGCGGCCGCTATCGCTGCAACTGGACTGCATCGATAGCGGCAAGTCAGGCTCGCTCCTTTGTAGAAGGCAGAGCCCATCGCAATGCATCTGGCAGCATAATTCGCCAAGCTGTGAAATCGTGTCCTCCGTCGAATTCGACATAATGAGGTTGGTAGCCGTGCCGAAGCAGCGCGTCTCGAAATTTCTTCACCGCCTCGATCTGGGAGATCGTCTGCAAAACGTCTTCTTTGTGCAGAACGTTGTCCTGCGTCTCCTGCAAACCCACATCCAAGTAAAATTCGGCTTTCGGCTTGGGGGCCAGTTTTTCGAAATAGCCGATAATCCAGCAATCGTTCGACCAGAACGAGCCGGACTGGGCGATCACCTTCGTGAATCTGGAGGGATTGATCATCGAAACATAAGCCGCGGCCAACCCGGTATAGCTGAGACCGACGATCACACGTTCCTGGGCTTCGAGCGCGCAGGGATAGGCGCTTTCCAGCCAGGGAAATAATTCTTCTTCGATGAACCGAGCGAATGGAAAATAGCAGGGACACTCTACCCACCGGGAGGCGGCGCTTTCCATAGAGACGAAGACAAAAAGCGTAGGATCAATGTCGCCATTGGCGTCGAGGGCGTCGATGATCGAGGTCGCGCCGACGCGGTCTCGATAAAGTTCCGCATCCAGAAACACCGTCACATTCGTGGCCCTATGCTCCGGCTCACGCACCCACACCGCCCGCTCATTCGCGAGATGGACGCTCTTGAATTTGTACTGTTTCTCTTTCACTTTTTGCCCAGCTCGGCTTTAGCGTACATTGATTTCGCGCGCGCCAGAAACGCCTACGCCGGATTTTCCCCGGACAGCCAGGCGAGGAGACGAGCGCGGGCTAATGCAATGCAAAAATCCTCGCGCCTCGAACTAAAAAACCATTGTTTCGGTCGAGGCCGACAGCCCCGCTCGCATCGGGCGGCGGCGCGGCTTCTCCGACGGCCCCCAACGTCGATCATCGAAGCGTGAAGAGCGCGGCATTCCTCCTTCCGCCGACCGACGCAAGGCTTGCTCGAGCAAGTCGTGATCAACTGGCGGTTCGGGCTGCTGGAGGAAATGCGAATGTTCGGCAAAGGCGGGAGTCGTACCGATCGAAAAGGCGTCGCAGGCGCAATGCTCATTGCGGCATTGGGCGGCCCCTCCCCGAGCCTCGCCGATACGGCGCGTGAGATCAAAGCTTTGAAAGCGGAACTGAAACGTCTGGAGGCCCGGCTCGACGCCCAATCCAGAGCGGGTCGCGCGACAAAGGAGCGCGACGATTCGGCGAAGGCTCCCCAGGCGGCTGCGGTCCCGCCGGCCGTTTTCGTCAGCTTCAAGAACGGCCTCTATGTCGAGAGCGAGGACAAGAGCTTCGATTTCAAGCTCGGCGGACGCATCCACACGGACGGCGGCTTCGCCAGCTCGGCGGATACGATAAGGCGCAGCAATGTCGGGTTCCGCCGCGCCGAGCTCGAGGTCACGGGACGCGCCTATGGCAATTGGATCTATCGCTTCCAATATGATTTCGCCACCACCGCCGGCGGCGTCGCCGGCATTCGCGACGCCTATCTCGCCTATCGCGCGAGAGTCTTGCCCGAGTGGATCGTCGCGCAGCCGGCTTCCTTCCAGATCGGCAATTTCCATGAGCCATTCGGCCGCGAAACGCTGGATTCGGACAAGCACATCACCTTCCTCGAGCGCAGCTTGACGGCCAATCTCGGCCCTGCCCGCCACATTGGCGCCGCCGTCGGCGTCGGCGATGCGAGCTGGGCGCTCAAGGGCGGCATTTTCTCGACCAGCCCGCAGGATACGGCGACCGCCCCGCCCGTTGGAAATGCGCAATATTGGGACGCCTCGGCGCGCGCCGTCTATGCGCCGATCCACGAAGAGGATGCGCTGCTCCACCTCGGCGGCTCCTTCGTCTATCATCGTCCCAATGGGACGACCGCTGCCACCGACGCCACAAATCTGACGCCCGGCGCCTCGGGCTTCGAGCGCGAGCTCACTGGAATTCTCGGCGCGGGCGGGGCGACGGTCCGCGTGCCGGCGGCGCAGGATCTCTCCTGCGCCGCATCGGCCGCGACGCTCAACGTCGCGACGACCGGCGCCGGCCAGCTGGTAGCTCCTTTCGTGCAGCGGCCGAGCTGCCTGAAATATTCCTATAATTATGGCTTTGAGGCCGCCGCCGCCTATGGTCCGGTCTCCGTCGAGGCGGAATATGTCGGCGCCCAATATCAACGCGACGCAACGCTCGCCTTCCTCTACGCCAATGGCGGCGGCGCGCAGCTGCATTACAGCGCCTATCATGTCGCCGCATCTCTGTTCCTGACTGGGGAATCGCGCGCCGCATCTTATGAAGGCTATGACAAGAATTGGAGCGCGCCCGGCACGTTCGCCGATGTGAAGATCAAGAGCCCTCTGAGCAAAGGCGGCTATGGCGCCGTCGAGGTGGCGGCGCGCTATGAGGGGATCGATCTGAACAATGGGGGGCTTGTCCCTGCGAGCTTCGTCTATTTGGCGACAGCCACGGGCTCTGCTGCGCAAAAAGCCGTCGCCAATACGGCGACGCTCGGCGGCAGGCAAGAGAATCTCACGGTGGCGCTGAACTGGTATCCGGTTCGCGGCGTGCGCCTGCAGGCCAATTGGACGCGCGCCATGACGCTGATCGCGCCCGCCGATCGCGCCTTTCTCAACGGCGATCATCCGAGCCTGTTTCTGGCGCGCGCACAGGTCTTTTGGTGACGCTCGGAGACGCCACATCCGATCGCCCGGATTCTCGCCGACGCGGATACGCTCTGAGCAAACCGCCACGCAGCAACGCGCGTCGCGATCGATGAGACGCGCGATCCGACGCTCATGATGAAGCGGCGATTGTGGCGGAGCCAATGTGAAAAATGCGCGAGGCGCGACGAGCCGTCGCGCCTCGAATAGAGAGATTATCGACGCCTCTCGGAAACGGGCGTCAGCGCAGCTCGTCCAAGGCCAGATTGAGCTCCAGCACATTGACGCGCGGCTCTCCGATGAATCCGGCCATGCGCTGCTCGATCTGGCTCTCCACCAGCGCGCGCACGCGGCTCACGGGAAGCTTGCGCGCCGCTGCGACGGCGGGCGCCTGCGCCAGCGCATATTGCGGCGAGACGTGCGGATCGAGACCGGAAGCGGATGTCGTCACCGCATCCGCCGCGACCATGTCGATGCGGCCGGCGGCGAACTCCGCCTCGATCGCGGCGTTCACGCGATCGACGAGCTTTTGCGAGGTCGGGCCGAGATTGGAGCCGCCGGAATTCGCCGCATTGTAAGGCGCGTCGATCGTCTTGCTCGCATCATTGGGGTCGGGCGCGCTCGTCGCCGAAGGGCGGCCGTGGAAGTAATGATCCGCCACGAAGTTCTGGCCGATCAGACGCGAGCCGACGATGACGCCCTGACGCTCTATGAGGCTGCCATTGGCCGCATCGTGGAAAGCGAGCTGCGCCAGTCCAGTGATCGCGAGAGGATAGGCGAGGCCGGTGAGAAGGGTGAAGAGAACGATCATCACGATCGCAGGACGAATTTGGGAGAGCATGAGAAGCTCCTTCATGCGAGATGCAGGATCGACACGATGATGTCGATCAGCTTGATGCCGACGAAGGGAATGATGACGCCGCCAAGGCCGTAGATCAGCAGATTCCGCCGCAGCAAGGCGTCAGCGCCGACCGGCCGATAGGCGACGCCTTTGAGCGCCAACGGGATCAGCGCGATGATGATCAGCGCGTTGAAGATCACCGCGGAAAGAATGGCCGATTGCGGCGAGACGAGCTTCATCACATTGAGCGCGCCGAGCTCGGGATAAGTCGCCACGAACAGCGCAGGAATGATGGCGAAATATTTGGCGACGTCATTGGCGATGGAGAAGGTCGTCAGCGAGCCGCGCGTCATCAGCAGCTGCTTGCCGATGGCGACGATCTCGATGAGCTTGGTCGGATCGCTGTCGAGATCGACCATATTGCCCGCCTCGCGCGCCGCTTGCGTGCCGGTTTGCATGGCCACGCCGACATCCGCCTGCGCCAGCGCCGGCGCGTCATTGGTGCCGTCGCCGCACATTGCAATGAGGCGGCCGCCCTGCTGCTCCTTGCGGATGTAGGTGAGCTTGTCCTCCGGCGTCGCCTGCGCGATGAAGTCGTCGACGCCCGCTTCCGAGGCGATGGCCGCCGCCGTGACCGGATTGTCGCCCGTCACCATCACCGTCTTTATGCCCATGGCGCGCAGCTCGGCGAAGCGCGCCTTTATATCGGGCTTGATGATGTCCTTCAAATGCACGACGCCGAGCAGACGGCCGTTCTCGCTGACGGCGAGCGGCGTGCCGCCGGCGCGCGAGATGCGCTCCACCGCGCGGGTGAAATCCTCCGGCGCGCGCAATGTCGCGACGGCCGCGCGCTCGAGAATTTCGGCGCCCGCGCCGCCGATGTCGGCATGGCCCGTTATGGACTGCGTCTGCACGAGAATGGCGTCGACGGCGCCCTTGCGCAATGCGCGGCCGGGCAGATCGACGCCCGAGATTCGCGTATGCGCCGAGAAGGGGACGACGCGCGCATCGGCGCCGATATCGGGAGCGGCGAGGCCATAGCGGCTTTTGGCCAGAGCGACGATGGAGCGCCCCTCCGGCGTCTCGTCCGCGAGAGAGGCGAGCAGCACGGCCTCCGCGAGCTCATGCTCGCCGACGCCGCCGACGGGGAGAAGCTCATCCGCCATGCGATTGCCGAAAGTGATCGTGCCGGTCTTGTCGAGCAGCAGCGTGTCCACGTCGCCGGCCGCCTCCACGGCGCGGCCGGACGTCGCGATGACATTGAAACGGATGAGGCGATCCATTCCGGCGATGCCGATCGCCGACAGGAGCCCGCCGATCGTCGTCGGTATGAGGCAGACGAGCAGAGCGATGAGCACGGTGAGCGGCAGCACGGTTCCCGAATAATTGGCGAGCGGCCACAGCGTCGTGCAGACGATCAGAAAGATGATCGTCAAGCCTGACAGCAGGATGGAGAGAGCGAGCTCGTTCGGCGTCTTCTGCCGCTCGGCGCCTTCGACCAGCGCGATCATGCGATCGATGAAGGTGGAGCCGGGCGCGGCGGTGATCTTCACCCTCACCCAATCGGACAGCACAGTCGTGCCGCCGGTGACGGCGGAACGATCGCCGCCCGCCTCGCGAATGACCGGCGCCGACTCGCCGGTGATCGCCGACTCGTTGACGGAAGCGACGCCTTCGACGACCTCGCCATCGCCGGGAATGAGCTCGCCGGCCTCGACGAGCACGACATCGCCGATCTTCAGCTCGAGCGCGGAGACGAGGTCGTAGTCACGCGATCCGCCTTTGGTTCGCTTGGCTTTCGTGTCCGTGCGCGTGCGACGCAGCGCATCGGCCTGCGCCTTGCCGCGCCCCTCCGCCACCGCTTCCGCGAAATTGGCGAAGAGGACCGTGAACCACAGCCAAGCCGCGATCTGCCCAGAGAAGAGCGCGGTTCCGTCATGCGCGAAAAGATCGCGCACGAATAAGAGCGTGACGACGGCCGAGACGGCCTCGGTGACGAAAATCACCGGATTGCGCGCCAGCTGGCGCGGATCGAGCTTGATGAGAGCGTCGATCGCCGCGCGGCCGATAATGGCCCGATCGAGCAGGCCAGGAGCAGCGACTTTGGACGACATTTGCGTTGATCTCCGGTCAGAAGGTCTTGCCGGCGGCGAGCAGAAGATGCTCGACGACGGGACCGAGCGCGAGCGCCGGGAAATATTGCAGCAGATAGAGCACGACGATGACGCCGAGCAGCAGGCCGATGAACAGCGGCCCATGTGTCGGGAAGGTCCCGCGCGACGCCGGCGCCTTTTTCTTCGCCGCGAAGGAGCCCGCCATCGCCAGCACGGGAATGACATAGGCGAAGCGGCCGAGCGCCATCGCAACGCCGAGCGTCGTATTGTACCAAGGCGTGTTGCCGGACAATCCGGCGAAGGCCGAGCCATTATTGTCGGTCGTCGAGGCGAAGGCGTAGACGATCTCCGACAGCCCGTGCGGCCCGGCGTTGTTGAGGCTCGCGAGCGCGCCCGGAAGCAGCACGGAGGCCGCGGAGAAGCCGAGCACGCAGAGCGGATAGATCAGCACAGCGAGCATGGCGAGCTTCATCTCGCGGGCCTCGATCTTCTTGCCGAGATATTCCGGCGTGCGTCCGACCATGAGGCCGGCGACGAAGACGGCGACGACGGCGAGCACGAGAAAGCCATAGAGGCCCGCGCCGACGCCGCCCGGCGCGATCGAGCCCATCAGCATGTTGAACAAGGGCACGAGGCCGCCGATCGGCATGAAGGAATCATGCATCGCATTGACGGCGCCTGTGCTGGTGCCCGTCGTCGCTGCGGCGAAGAGCGCGCTGGTGGCGACGCCGAAGCGCACCTCCTTGCCTTCCATATTGCCGGGCGAGGGATCGACGCCGATCGACGTCAGCAGCGGATTGCCGCCGGCCTCGGCCCAATAGGCGATGAGAACGCCCGCGACGAGCACGATGAGCATGGTGATGGCGATCGCGCGGCCTTGACGAAAATCGAGCACGGCGCGGCCGAAGGCGAAAGCGAGCGCGAAGGGAATGACGAGCAGCGCCCATATCTCCAGAAGGTTGGAGATGGCGTTGGGGCTTTCGTACGGATGCGCCGAATTGGCGTTGAAAAAGCCGCCGCCATTGGTGCCGAGCTCCTTGATCGCCTCCTGGCTCGCGATCGGACCGATCGAGATCGCCTGCTTGGCGCCCTCGAGAGTCGTCGCTTCCACAGAGCCGGAAAGCGTCTGCGGAACGCCGAGCGCCACGAGCGCGAGCGCGAAGACGATCGACAGCGGCAACAGCACATAGAGCGTTCCGCGCGTGAGATCGACCCAGAAATTGCCGACCGTCGGCGATTCCGCGCGCGCGAATCCGCGCACCAGCGCGAAGGCCATTGCGAGGCCGGTCGCCGCCGAGAGGAAGTTGTGAACGGTGAGCCCGAGCATCTGCACGAGATGGCTCATCGTGGTCTCGCCGGAGTAATTCTGCCAATTGGTGTTGGTGATGAAGCTGATCGACGTGTTGAAGGCGAGATCCGGCGGCACGGGATCGAAGCCCTGCGGATCGAGCGGCAGCACATTCTGCAGCCGCTGCAGCGCGTAGAGCGACAAGAAGCCGACGACGCTGAAGGCGAGCATGGCGATCGTATAGACGAGCCAGCTCTGCTCACGCGCTGGATCGACGCCGGAGAGCTTGTAGAAGACGCGCTCCACGGGAAGCAGAACGGGCGTCAGAAAATTGCGCTCGCCGGCGAGGACGCGCGCGATGAAAGCGCTGAGCGGCACAGCGGCGAAGACGACGGCCGCCAGCACGAGGGCGATTTGCGCCAAACCAAAGGCGTTCATGATCGTTTCCTTTACGGAGCCCGAGACGTTCGGCTCAGAATTTCTCGGGATGAAGGAGCGTGTAGACGAGATAGGCGCCGAGCAGCACGGCGACGCCCAAGCCGACGATCGGTTCGAACATTATTCGCGTCCTTTTCAGAGCCGCCCGCAGGCGCGCGCATAAAGGCCCATCAGCGCGAAGAGAAAGGCGCCGAGGCCGAGATAGACGAGGTCGAGCATGGTCAGTCTCCCTATCGACAATGCGTGGGGATATGCCTGCAGAGCGTGTAAGGAGGCTATTCGGATTTGCCCCGTCGGGCATAAGGGCCGCATAAGGATCGAGGCGGCGTCAGCCTCGAAAATCACAGTGGACAGAGCGTGAGATCGCGGCGCAAACTCGAGGGGAGCCGCAGGCCGAGGCGACTGGCCATCGACCTCGTCCAGCGCGTGCCGCTTGGCGCCTCGACCTTGATGCGGTCGCCAGGTTGCAGCTCGTCGTGGAGCCAGCGAGACACCAAGCCGTGCTCCTCACGCTTCACCGTAATCTCGATCCGGTCGCGCCAATTCGGCGGAGAAGCGATGGTATATGATCGGCGGGTCGGGATGCCGTGGGGCGCGATGTAGAGCCGGCCTCGGAAATTCGGACAGTGGCTTGAGTGGATTTTCTGCCTGACTGCGGCGAGGATTCTCGCTGCGAAT
>NZ_JBQUZK010000058.1:0-2418 GCF_056313885.1 Methylosinus sp. DMC45 | reverse complement strand
AGCCGTCGAACACATAGTCGGTCGAAAAATGAATGAGCGGAACGCCGAGCGCATCCGCCGCCTCGGCGACATGGCCGACGCCCTCGCCATTGACGCGCAGGGCGAGGGCTTCTTCCTGCTCCGCTTTGTCGACGGCGGTGTAGGCAGCCGCGTTGACGATCGCATCGCAGCGGGCCTCGTTCAGCGCCGCGCGTACGCTGTCGCGATCGACAAGATCGAGCTGCGGCCTGCCGAGCGCGATGATTTGTGTGTCCTCATCGGCGCGCTCGCGCAGAGCGGTGACGATCTGGCCCTGCGTTCCAGTGACGGCAATGCGCATGGGCGTGCTCACGCGAATGTATCGGAAAGATCGCGCAGACGCGGCCAGCGGCGATCCTTCTCCGACAGAATGGCGCGCGCCGGCGCGATCGGCCAAGCGATGTCGAGATCGGGATCGTCGAAGGCGAGGCCGCGATCATTCGGCGCCGAATAGAAATTCGTCACCTTATAGACGACCTCCGTATCCGGCTCGAGCGTGCAGAAGCCATGCGCGAAGCCGATGGGAACGAGCAATTGCCGCCAATTCTCCACGGAGAGCTCCACCGCGACATGACGACCGAAAGTCGGCGACGCGCGGCGAATGTCGACCGCCACATCCAATATGCGGCCGCGCGTGACGCGCACCAGCTTGTCCTGCGCGAAAGGCGCGGTCTGGAAATGCAGCCCGCGAATGACTCCCGTCTCGCGCGAGAGCGAATGATTGTCCTGCACGAAGCGCAATGGCGGCAGGCCGCGCTCCTGCCAGCGCTTTTCATTATAGCTCTCGGAGAAAAAGCCGCGCGCGTCGCCGAAGCGATCGGGCGTGACGATCTTGACGCCATCGAGCGCCGTGTCCTCGACTTTCATTCTGTCCTCACGCGCGCGTCAGGCGACGCAGCCGAGCCGCTCGCCGCGATATTTGCCGGAGCGTATGGCTTTCCACCATTCTTCATTGTCGAGATACCAGCGCACCGTCTTGGCGAGACCGCTCGCGAAGCTCTCCTTTGCGCGCCAGCCGAGCTCGCGCTCGATCTTGGAGCAATCGATCGCATAGCGCAGATCATGGCCCGGCCGATCCTGCACGAATGTGATCAGCTCGTGATAAGAGCCGCGCGCGCGGGGCCGCAGCTCGTCGAGACTGTCGCAGATCGCCTGCACCACTTCTATGTTGCGCATCTCCGAGCGGCCGCCGACATTATAGGACTGTCCGACGACGCCGGCGCGCGCGACGGTGAGCAGCGCCTCGGCGTGATCCTCGACAAAGAGCCAGTCGCGCACATTCTCGCCGCGTCCATAGACGGGCAACGGCTTCTCCTCGAGCGCATTGAGAATGGTGAGCGGAATGAGCTTTTCCGGGAAATGATAGGGGCCGTAATTATTGGAGCAATTGGTGATGATTGTCGGCAGGCCATAGGTCTCGCGCCAGGCGCGCGCGAGATGATCCGAGCCCGCTTTCGAAGCGGAATAGGGCGAGTTGGGCGCATAGGGCGTGTCCTCGCGAAACAGTCCTTCCGCCCCGAGCGCGCCGAACACTTCGTCGGTGGAAATATGGAGAAAACGAAAGCCGGCGGCGGTCTGCCCATCGAGCCCACGCCAATAATCGAGCGCCGCCGCGAGCAGAGTGAAAGTGCCGACGACATTGGTCTCGATGAAGGCGTCCGGCCCGTCTATGGAACGATCGACATGGCTTTCGGCGGCGAGATGCATCACGACGTCGGGCCGGAACTCCGCGAAGGCGGCAGCGACGGCGTCGCGGTCGCAAATATCGGCGCGCCGAAAGGCGTAGCGCGGATCGCCGGCGATGGGCGCGAGCGAGTCGAGATTGCCGGCATAGGTGAGCTTGTCATAGACGAGCAGCTCATGCGGCGTCGTCTCGATGATGCGGCGCGAGACCGCCGAGCCGATGAAGCCGGCCCCGCCGGTCACGAGTATGCGCATCTATCGCCCGATCAATGACAGAAAAATAAAGGTGACGCGTCTGATCCCCCGCCATCGATAACTAATAAGGTCGCGGGGTGCCCGCGTGAAAAAAAAGTCCTCATTGCCACAACACCTCTTCACTGTAGTTAGCGACCTGATTTGGTACTTTGTCGAACGAGTGGCGTGTTATTCCTGAGGTCATTGATTGCCGTTGTCAACGGCTTCGGGGCTGTTCCAAATTTTTATCGCGGGTCGGTTGGGGCTATGTTCGCAGGGCGTTGAGCACAGCGGAATAGCGCGATGGTCAATTTCAAGACCGCGACGAGCAAGGGACCGACCCAAGCGCTGCGCAGCAACGGCTCGATCTGTTCCCAAGAATCGAGCACAACGCTTGAGGGCGATGTCACATAAACTCGATACAGGCGCATTGACGCCACGCAGGCTGATTTCAAGCGGCCGTCGTCACGGACTTCCACTCTG
>NZ_JBQUZK010000057.1:0-100586 GCF_056313885.1 Methylosinus sp. DMC45 | reverse complement strand
CGCTGCCGCGTGAGCCTGACGTTTCGCAAAGCGATGTGAGGCCTGTGCGATGTGGCGAGCCGACGCCATCCCGCGGATCCCCAGGCGCCGTGAGGCGACCTGTCGAGCCGGCTGGGCGTTCATTGCGTCCATTCGGTGGTCCGCTTCGCGCATGCGGCTCGGCGGGAGATTGTGATGACTCTCCCGCTCATTAGCAAATCGGACTGCCTAAACCGTGCCTGCACACGCGCGCGAATCACGCTCCTTCTCCTTATCGACCTCTCCCCGGCCTGCGCACTGGACGGAGTCCTGCCCGCGAAGGCAACGCCGATCGAGCGCCCGACGGTGGGCGATCCCTATGCTGATCCAGTGAAATCCTGTCCGGGTCGCGAAATCGGATCGATTTGGCGCTATGACGCCCCGGCCTCACAATGCCACCTAAAGCGGCGGCAAACGCCGCGGCACAGGCTGGGATTTTACAATAGCGGTGACGGTTCGGGCGCGCTCATGGAAGCGTTCGAGGATGGCGTCGAGATCTTCGATCGAACGAATGTAGAGGCGGGCCACGAAGCAGTCCTCCCCGGTCACACGGTCGCATTCGACGAACTCGGGGGTCTCGACGATCATGCGTTCGACGATGTGGAGGGCCCCCGGCAGCGGGTCGAGACGAACGATCGCCTGTAGCTCATAGCCCAATGTGCGAGGGTTTATCGCGACCGTGAAGCCTGACAGCTCGCCACGCTCTTGAAGGCGTTTGAGCCTCTCGGCCACCGCAGGGGAGGAAAGACCAACCGCTCCGGCCAACTGCTTCAACGCAATTCTTGCGTCTGCGGCGAGAATTCCGACGATCCGTTTGTCGATGGCGTCCATGGGCGATCGTTCCATATTCGGCCAGAATCTAATATCGCCATCATAAATAAGCCAAATCCGAAAATTTGCCTTCCATATCGCGTAGATTTGGCGGCGTCTGGCGAGGATAGTGGGGGCCTGTTTCAATCGTCGGAAATAGGTCGGAGCAAAGTCCATGCGCGTGCTTGAAGTTCCACGCTCACACCGGCTGGAAGATTTGGCGCCGACGGAGCGGCCTGAGCCGCCGATGCCAGGACCAGGACAGGCCCTGGTCCAGATCAGCGTCGTGAGCCTGAACTACCGTGACCTGTTGGTCGCCATGGGACATGACCGCTGGCTGTCGCCCGATGGGCGTATCCTCGGCTCGGACGGGATCGGAAAAGTCATCGCCGTCGGGCCGGGCGTGGAACGGCTCGAGCCGGGCGATCGCGTGCTGACCACGATCCTCCCCAACTGGATTTCTGGCCCGTTGACCATAGAGAAGCGTAGCGGCGGCCTCGGCGGCCCGGCGGCCGATGGGGTTTTCGCCGAACGGGTCCTGCTCGATGCGTCAGGCCTGACGCTCGCCCCAGACTATCTGACCGATGCGCAGGCCGCGACATTGCCGGTCGCCGCCCTCACGGCCTGGCATGCGCTCACGCGGGCCGGCGCGCTTCGCGCCGGCGCCGAGGTTCTGGTGGAAGGGACCGGAGGCGTCTCCCTGTTCGCCCTGCAGATCGCCGTCGCCGCCGGAGCAAAAGTCATCGCGACGTCGCGCTCGAACGCGAAGCTCGCTCGCCTGCGCGAGCTCGGCGCGACGGCGACAGTGAACTATCGCGACCAGCCCGATTGGGGCCAAGCGGTTCTGACGCTCACCAGCGGCCGCGGCGTGGATCTCGCGATCGACATCGGCGGCGCCTCCTCGCTCGACCAATCGATCCTCGCCACCGCGATCGGAGGCGCGGTCAGCATCGTCGGTCTGGTCGGCGGCCTGCGTGCGGAAATCGATCTCGGAGAAATTTTCCAGAAAAACCTTCGCCTCGACGGGATCGAGACGGGCTCGCGAACCATGCTGGAGGAGATGATCGCCTGGTTCGAAGACCGGCGCATCCAGCCGGTCATCGACTGTGCCTATCCGGTCGATGAATGCAGAGACGCGTTTCTGCGCATCCGCGACGGCGCCCACTTCGGCAAGATTTGTCTCACTTTCTGATCGATGGCCTCATTTCGAAAATTCGGCTGAGTGCTCGATCGGAGACGGCGTCGCCAAGACTCCCGACGCGATTTCCCTTCCGCCGTCTACAGCGTCGCCGGCCCATCTCTCGCACAACTCTGCGACAGCGCCGGCAGCGGGGGCGGGCGATGTCGAGCAGTCCGGGCGTTCTCATTGCGCCTCTTCGGTCGCCCTCGCGGCTTCACGCATTCGGCTCGGCGGGAGATTGTGATGGCGTCCCCAGGCGCGACGCAGCTGGCGCGCCGAAGCGAAGCCGGCGCGTTCAGCGATCGTCTCCATGTCGAGACGCGAGCCGGTCAAAAGCTCCCGCGCCAGCGCGACGCGCATGCGGTTCACATAATCGGTGACGCTCATGCCCGCATGCGCGTTGAACAGGCGGGAGAGGTTGCGCGGACTCGTCGCCGATGCGCGCGCCAGCTGTTCGACCGACCACTCGCGCGAGGGATCGGCGGCGATGGCGTCCTGAGCGCGGTGAATCGCTGGATGGATGTGATTGCGCCCTTCGAGCCAGGGCGAGAGCTGCGGATCGTCGCCACCGCGCCGCAGATAGACGACGAGATGGCGCGCCACGGCGAGCGCTGTCGCATGTCCGGCCATTTGCGCGACGATGTGCAGCATGAGGTCGACGCCCGCCGTCACGCCGGCGCTGGTGAAGCGCTCTCCGTCCTCGACATAGAGGCGATTCTCGCGGACGCGCGCCGCGGGCGCGACGCGCGCGAGCTCGGCGACGCAGGCGTGATGAGTCGTGCAGGCATGGCCGTCGAGCAGGCCGGCGCGCGCGGCGAGCAGCGCGCCCGAGCAGATCGACACGAGACGAACTCCAGGTGGCACCGTGCGCGCGAGCCAATCGACGATCGCCGACTCGTGAATGACGTCCTCGTCGCGGCCTGCGCCCGCGACCGCGAGCGGCTCCTCGACGCTGCCGGGAACGACGACCAGCGCGCCATCCGGCAGACGATCCGGCAGCGGCGCCACGCCGGCGATCTCGAGGCCGATGGAGCTGCCGACGCTCGGCGCGGGACCGACATAGACAACCCTGAAGCGGACCGCGTCCTGTTCGAGATTCGCCTTGCGCAAAACCTCGATCGGCCCCGCGACGTCGAGCAGCAACAGTCGCGGCGGCGCGACGACAAAGACGTCGACGTCCTTCGCCCTCGGGCGGTCGCTAGGCCGCGATCTCTTCCGGGTGCCCAAGCAGAGCCTCCTCGACCGTCGCGATGCGTGCGAAACGTCCCGCGAGCACCAGTTCCGTGCGCGCCCGAATTTCAGCGGAGCTCCATTCGCGTCCAGCGGCGTCGGCCATCGGAAATGTCAGTGTCGCCTCGCCGACGAAATCAACCGCATAGCCGAGGTCCGAAGCGTGGCGCGTCGTCGTCTCGCAGCATTGTTCCGTGCGAATGCCGGAGACGATGAGGCGGCGCAAGCCATTCTCGATCAACCAGACGTCGAGCCCGCTGCCGACGAGCGCGCTGTGCCGTCGCTTGCGGAAGATCGCATCCGGTGCGATGGCGAGCGGCTCTAGCGTCCTAACGAAGCCGGAGTTCTCGGCGAATGGTCCGGAATCGGCGACATGGAAGACCTGGACGACCGGGATCGCGACGGCTTTCGCTCCGTCGATCAATGCTTGGAGACGGCCGACGAAAGCCCGCGCATCGTCGTCCCGCCAATAGGGACGCCGACGAAAAGATTCCTGAGCGTCGACGACGACGAGCGCCGTGTCGGAAGCGGACATTTCGATCCTCCCATCCGTTGAATGGAGAACATCTTACGCTCTATGATCCAAGGCGAAAGACCCTATCCAGACACAACGCGGACAATTCGCGCCATCCCGCCTTCGAGCGGCGCCTCAATAGACCGACACGATTTCCTTGTCGGAGCCGATCTCGATCTCGCCGAACTCTCCCAATCCTTCGCTTCGCCCCATCACGCTGGTCCCGATGAGTGTGAATCGGCTCAACGCCTTAACCTCACGAAACCAAGCCTTTGATTGCTCCGTTAAATTCTTATGGCCTCCACGCCGATAGGGGGTCAAGGCGCCGCGCCGAATGACACGCGACGAAGGCGAAAACGCTGGCGGCGCGCCATTCGGCAAATTGCAGATGGCCACAACTTTGGCGCGCCCAGACCGCCGTCGGGTCGCCGCCCAGCGGGACCACTTTCCGGGTGATCCAGGAGCGGTGGTAGCCGAGCCGTGTCCCGTCGCCGGCTATGCTATTACTTGCGCGCAGCGACGACTTCGATCTCCACGAGGAAATCTGGACTCGCGAGCCCCGCGACCTGGACGACGGTTCGCGACGGCAAAGCCGGCTGCTCGGCGGTTCCGAAGAACTGCTTGTAGGCCGCGTTGAAGCCGTTGAAGTCGAGTTTCCCGCCCGTCGCAGGATCTCCTACGAGATAGGCTCGCAGGAATACCACATCGCCCAGCGTCAAATGCAACGCCTCGAGAGATTGACGAATGCGTTCCAGCGTGAATTTCGCTTGCGCTTGCGTGCCTACCGGCGGCGGCAGCGTCTTGCCGTCTTTGTCGGGGAGCGAGAACGGCACCGCGCCGCTAAGAAACACGAGAGTCTTGCCAGCGGGAATCTCGACGCCGAGCGAGATCGGGACGATGGGCGTCGGTAGAGGATAGCGGATGATCTCCTCCGCACGCACCGTCGAGGAGACGAGCGTCCCTGCGATGGCGCCGATCGACAGAATTTCTAAAAGCTTCGACATATTCGTCTCCTGATTGAAGGCCCCGCGTCAACGCCGTGCCCGCCGCACGTCCGCCGCCTCCACGTTCGGTGAAAAACCGTTTCCGAGCGCCGCGCCGCGGGCGTAGTTCAGAACTGCAGCAACCTGCTCGTCGTCTAGCAGGTCCCTGAATGGCGGCATCGCCCCTTTGCCGGCTAGGACGATTTCTATCGCATGAGCCGAATGCTCGAGCGTCGCGCTTCCCGCCAGAACAGGATAGCGGCCGGCGCCGATCGCTCCTTCGCCACGCGGCTGGTGGCACCCGGCGCAGATCATCGCATAGACCTCGCCGCCGTCCCGCACCGTCTCGAAAGACGCCTCGGGAAGAAGGATGTAGAGTGAGTTTCTGCTCGCCGCTCGCGGAGCATTCGCAGAAGAAAAGAGCATGACGAGAGCCGCTGCGCCTCCAGCGACCAGAGCGATGAAATTTCTAATGCTTCGCCGCGACATGCTCGCTTTTCTCCAAAATGCGCTTGTGTAGACGAGTGACGGCGTCGAGTGCGGAGAGCGCCGCGCCCTCCTGCCACGCCGGCAGTAGCGAGACATGCTCGCCAGCCAGCACGAGCCGGCCATCGATTTCTGCGACATTCTTGTAATGCTCGGCGCGCGCCGCATCGCTCCAGAGGCCCGCGCAGCCAAGCGCGAAGGGAGCCCGATGCCAAGCGACGGCGACGCCATTCTCGAATTCAGCCGGATATTGCCGGTGAATACGAGCGCCGAGCGAGACCGAGCGCCGCACCCGCTCGGCGGCCGGAATTGAGGTATATTCAAGAGCCGGCGAGCCGAAGACATAGGCACCGAGAAGAACGCCCTTGCCGCTCCCCAGAAATTCTGAGTTCGGATAGCCGATCTGATGAATCGGCAGATCGGTCGTCGTCACTCCGCCGAAGATGAGGTCATCCTCCTCCCAGAAGCGGCGCTTGAACTGCAGGCCGACCTTGACCGCGGCTCCATAGGGCACCGCGGCGACGCCGGCCTTCAAGGCGTCGCTCGCGTCGAAATCGATCTGACTGAGGATCGAAAGAGGAATCGTGCAGACGACCCAATCGGCGGCGATCTCGCGGACCTCGCCGCGCGTGCGTAAATCCTCGTAGGCGACGCGCGCCTCGCGCTCGTCTTGGCGAATGGCCACAACCTTCGCATCGAAGCGAACGATATCCCCGAGTTCCCGATAAATCGCTTTCGAGATCTGGTCCATGCCGCCGACAGGCTGAAACAGAGTTGTCTGAAACAGCTGGAGCGATCCCGGCAGAAGCGCCTGCCAAAGGCCAGGGCGCAAAATATCCTCGAGCGCCAGCGGTTTCGAGACGGTGGGAAATGGGTCGACGCCGCCGCCGAGGGGCTTGTCGAAGCCGCGCCTCATGCTCGACGCGAAGCTCGCTCTATAGCGCAGCTCCTCGTCGAGCGCGCCCCAATTTCGCAAAGCCTCAATCAATATTTCCTTGTCTTCCTTGTCGACAGCCTGATCGAGCTTGGATTGGCCGAGGCTCTTGGCCAGAAGCTCCGCGACATAGCCTTGGAAATCGGCCGCCACCTCTCGATAACGAACCGGCCGGCCGTCGAGCGCCTTCGAGCTATGCACGAAGGCGTTGTGGTTGACCTGCACGAAGGGCTCGAGGGCGACTCCGAACTTGCGGCAATAATCGAGGATCGCATAATGATGATAGGGAATGCGCCAGGGGCCCGGATTAAAATAGAGCCCCTGGTCGAAAGCGACTGTCTGCCTCTCGCCGCCGAGCTCCGTATAGACGTCGCCGCCGCGCAGCGTCCAATTCCGGCCGCCGACGCGGGAATTATATTCGAGCACCTCCACCTCATAACCTGCCTTCCGCAACTCATAGGCGGAGACGAGCCCAGCCAATCCCGCGCCGAGCACGAGCACGCGCACGCCCCGGGGAGCGCCCGAGAGATTCGGCGCCGCCCGATAGCTCGATTCGCCGGCGAGGCCTAGGCTGGACATCGCCATGGTCATGGCGCCTGGCCCCGCTGTGGCACCGATCAGAGCTAGCAGATCGCGGCGCGACAAGCTGCGTATTTCCGACATGCTTTTCCTCACGTTCAATCGTCTTCCACGGTGAGCGCTCGAGATCACGAACACGTCGGCGCAGGGAATTTTGTGGCCTGCTCACGCCCTTCTTCGAGAACGCGCGAAAATCTCCGAACTCTTTCGTATCTCGGGCAGATCCGCACCTTACCGGAGGTCGTCGCCAATCGACAAAGCAGAAATTTTAAAGTGAGCAACGACGATCCACCACTCAATGGCTTATCGCCGAACTCGGCGCGGCCTCGGTTCTCGCTCGAGAGGCGAGCCGAGGCCATACGCCAAATCTAATCCGCGCGAGCTCCGCTCAAACGACCACGCCGCTCAAGAATTATCGCCTCTTCCTCCCTCCAGCGTGCATATCCAATAATAGTCGAAAATTCGCGAATCCGGCGTCCTTCCCGGCCAATAGCGTCGGAACAGCTCTGCGATCGAAAATCGATCGGCCACCTTCGCGCCGATTCTTTCGGCGAGACCCCCGATGTTGCTGACGCCATATGTCCAAGGCGCGCCCATCGCCGCGAACCGCGCCACGACGGCAGCTGTCTCCGGATCCCCGGTTTCGTTGGTGATCAGCGCCTGCGCGACATAGTCGAATGAGACCGAGAAACGTTGCAGGTTTTGCGCGATGCCGTCGAGAACGAGCGCGACTGCCGAGGCGTCGAGATAGGCGGTGTTTCCTTCCCAGATAAAATGCGTCGGTAGAGAAAAGTCGAAACCATTACGCCGAAGAAGCTCGGAGAGATCGTCCGCGATATAGTCGCCAGCAATATAGATCACACCTGGATCAATCCCATTCTCTAGAAGACGGGCACTTTTGAATGCGAGCGTAGAGCCATTGTCGATCTCGAAATAGGCGACGCCAGGCGAAGCCTTTCTCTGCGCACGCGTGTCCAGTCCTGCGCCGAGGATCACGACCTGCCGAAAACCTTTCTGCAATTGCCGGTCGAGCCAATCGTCGACATAGCGCGTTCTCACACGCACGCTCGCCTTCCATTGCGGAAAGGAGACGAAAATGCGATCCGCCGCACGCTTTGATTCCTCGTCGAGAAACAGACTCACGATAGGGTCGCGATAGAGAGGATGAGATTCGAGATTTTCCTCGGCGCGACATTCGGCGGCGACGAAGGCCGTGCCGGCGACGTTCTGTATGAGAGACATGATAGACCTCCGATTTGCCACGAGTCTGTGAATGCGCGCGTCGCCTGCATGTCAATTCGAACAAGAATGCGTCAATTCACGAATTTCCTTGAACCGACCTGATTGCAATCCGAGTTGCGCGCGCTCTTCGAGAATCGCCGCGAGATGCCTCGCGCGTTCGTCCGGCGACGACAGATATCCGGGAATCGTCGTGGCGCGACCACGTAGCGCGACGAGATCATCGAAGCGGTCATCGGCCTGCAGGATCGTTCTCGCGACCTTGGTGTCGACATTGCAAAGGCCGAGCACCGCGAAGAAGACGTCCGGATTTTCGATCCCGTAGATCTGCGCCAGCGCATTCAGCGCCGCCTTGGACACGGCGTAGGACAGCATGCCGGCGCGGGGGCGAATGGCCGAAATCGACGCCGAAAACGCCACGCATCGCGGCCGCTCGCTCCGGGACAGGCAGGCGTCCAGAACGGCTTTGACGGCGACCAGATTGATCGCCAAAATCTCTTGAAACTCGACGATCGACGTTTCGTCGGCCCGCTGCGGCGGCTGCCCGAATCCACCCGCGTTGAGAAACAATATCTCTGGCGTGGCGATATGGGCACGGTTCAATAGCTCATCGACCACTGCTGAGATCCCGTCGAAGCGGGTCAAATCATATTGGGCGAAGATCATGTCCGGATGATCGACCAGCTCCGAGGGCGTGCGTCGCGAAACGCCGCACACTCTAAAGCCTCGAGACAGATAGAGCTTCGCGAGCGCGTGCCCGATCCCCGCGCTCACTCCGGTGATGAGAACTGTCCGCACTCTCGCCTCTCAGAATTTTCCCGCATGATAGCCGCCGTCGACATCGAGTACGGCGCCCGTGATGTATGCGGCTCCTGGCCCGAGAAGATAAATGATGCTGTCGACAACTTCCTCGGGACGCGCGAAGCGCTTCATTGCCGTCACCGCGATTTTTCGCTTCGCGCTTTCCGGATTGGCGGCCAACCGCTCGACTGTGTTCATCCCCCCGAGAATTGGTCCGGGCGCTACAGCGTTCACGCGCACGGCGAAACCCCCGTCATGATCGGTCGCATTTTCGATCGCGGCCACTTGCGTAAGAATGTTCAACGCGGCCTTGCTGGAGACATAGGCAGCCTGATTGGGGACGGCGAGTCGTCCAGCGCAAGACGAGACGTTCACGATCGCACCGCCCGCCCCATGGCGAATGAGCTCGATCTCGCGACGCAGACAATAGAACGGCCCGCTGCAGTTCACTTGAATCAGCCGATCCCAGTCGCACGGATCCATGCTCCTGATCGGCGCGTGAAGGCCGGTGACGCCAGCGTTGTTGACCGCAAAATGCAATTGGAATCGTTCTGCGAGAGCGTCGAAGGCGTCATCGACGCGCCGCGAGTCGCCGATGTCGCATTCAATGAATTGGACTTGATCGCCGAGGGACGCCGCTGCGGCTTCGCCCTTCTCTTTTTGACGCCCCATGATCACGACTCGACTTTGGAGCGCCACGAGCTTCTTGGCGATCTCGAATCCCAGTCCCGTCGTGCCGCCGACAACGAGGCTCATCTTTCCTGCGAATGGCAAACTCGCCTCCTCACGCATACCGAATATGATCCGGGCGCTTGTATTTCGGATTCACGCAGCAATAGACTCTGTCGAGCGCCGGATTGCCTTTATCGCGGAAGCAATCGCCATCGAAAAGACATGCTTCGACAGCGCTCTGGTTCCCCGCCAGCGACTTTGCGACAAGATCATTGTCCGCGAAGATCGCGCGGGTCATGCCGATCAGATCCGCTGTTCGCTCGGCGAGAAGGCTTTCGGCCTGCTCGATCGACGCCGTGAATCCGGCAAAGCCTACGGGCAATGACGTTTGCGCGCGTATATGCCGTACCCCTTCGATCAGCCGTCGCCTCATCTCCGGCGTCGGATGGATCAGCGAGTGAAATGTCTCGCGGATGGATATGGAGCACATGATCGCGGCGACGCCCACGCGCTCGAGCGCGCGGACCACGCCGCCCAGAAGATGCGGTTCTTGTCCCTCTGAGCCGAGGCAGTCGTCGATGCCCAATCGTACAGATACATCGACGCCTCCGCGGGTCGCGGCGTGAATGTCATCGACGACCTCGAGAAGAAGGCGCGCTCTGCGTAAAGCGGATCCTCCATAGGCGTCCTCGCGTCGATTCGTGTACGGCGAGAGGAAGCTGCTCAGGAGATATCCGTTCGACGCCTGAAGTTGGATCATTTCGGCGCCGGCGCTTTGCGCGAGACGCGCGGCATTCACGAATTGGCGACGCACCTCGGCGATGTCGTGAACATCCATGATGCGCGACGTCCTATATTCGCCCGGCGCCCGCTGTGAATGATTTTTCGGCGCGCTTGGAACGAGCAGAGGCAGGCCGGTGAATCGGGTGCTGCCCTGCGCGCCATAATGCTGCAACTGTATAACGATCGGACAATTGCGAGAGGCTCCATAGGCGAGCAACGGCTCGAGCCGTCGCGCATGAGTCGCATCGTGCAGACAAAGACCGCGCTCATGCAAGCGAGTCGACGGGTCGATGGACGAATTTCCGAGCACGACCATCGCGCTGCCTCCGTCGATGACGCCATTGTAGAACTGCTCCAGCGGCTCGGACATGCGGCCGCATTCGTCGGCCATATCGAGGCCCATTGGCGCGAAATAGACGCGGTTCTTGAGGCTGAGGCGCCCGAGCCTCAGCGGCGCGCTCACCTCAGGAAATAGCTTCATAGCGTGACGCCGCCTGATCTACAGAGTTCGATGGTTTGGTCTCGTAGAGCCTCGTCGAGGAAAAATCTTCCCGCGTAACGAAGAAGAAATGCGATTTGATCGCCTCCTTCAACGCGATCGACTGGTCGCGAGACAATGTGTCGAATTGCAGCAAGATGCGATCTCCCGACACGACACGCGAGCCGATCGGTAGGCAGAGAAACCCGATTCCGTCGATGTGAATCGATACGCTCCTGATGTTGCCGATGTCCGCCAGCTCGGCCGAGCTTTTGACGGAAAGGCCTTTCAGCGAGAGCATTTGGAGATCGGCGCGCAAAGAGAGCCGCCCATCGGTTCCGACGAGCACATCGCGAAGTACCCGATCGGATGGCGCGAACCAATGGTCATCCGGAAAGTTCAATACGCGCATGCGCTTGAACAAAGGCATTTTCATCGCCCCGCCTTGCAGGCGGACTCTCGCGACCTCACGTCCGTTTTGAAAAAATCGAGCTGTCTTGTCCACGAATTTTGGGGTTTTACGGGCGATGCCTTCTGTCTGAGTAATCAGGACCTCGACCGCGTATGTCGACTCGACATAGGAAGAAAAGCGCACGTCGAGCTCGGACATGGAGATCGAGACCTCGCCTCGGTCGTATCCACTCGCGCTATAAAAATAATGATACATGGCTTGTCGCGCGACCTCGATGAGCATAAGGCCGGGCACATGCTCGTGCGATTTGCGATAAAAGAAATAGTTTTTGGTGTCGTTTAATATTCTGTACGAATTGACTCGGGCTCCGGCCCATTGTTCCGATTCCGTGAGCTTAGCGGCCAAAATCGTGGCGTCATCGCGGCTCATCGGCGTGACATGGGGCAGAAAAGTTCGCCGCAAGAGCTCCTCGACGCTGTCCGGCAGATACGATGCTACGAGATGCAGGCGCTCGCCGTCTCGACGATAAAATTCGGGGAGACTCAGCTCGAACTCTGACAGGGGCATAGTGGTATTCGAATCGATCGATGCAGGAACGCTTCGAAGAATGTAGAGAGGCCCTTCGGATCGATACGATTTGAAGAACAGTCGCTGGTCTTCAGGGCTCCAATCACGGACGACCGGGTCTGCCAATTCCCGGTCGATGCGAGCCGGAATTAGGGCGCGGACGTCGCTCAACAAAACGTCGTCGGCAAGGTCCTTGTGGAGAATTTGTGGGGTAATCGGCTTTTGAAAGGTCATGGCGCCTACGCCTCTTCATTGCGATCATAATGACCGTCTCCCGCTTCTCGGGACCGGAGTTCATTCGACTTCTTGCAAGGACAGAGTTTCGAGACGGCGTCTGCTCTTCGCGCTCACAGTGCTGATTGCTTCGATTCGGCCAGCACGACAATGCCGTCTTCGACGTTGTCGTGCCGACTTCTTCGTTCTGCGTTGGCGACGAGGATGGAGAGAACGACGCCCGGCACGATAAAGCCGAGCGAGATGACGAGACCCAGAAGCAGATGTGTGTACGGTTCCGGCAATGTGGCGATGAACTTCGTCGGCGACAGCCAGGGAGACAATTGGATGAACAGCGCACCGAGAAAAGCGGCCGGCCAAGCGAAGCTCACTCCGCGTCTGGCAGCGAGCCGCCAGGAAACGGCGACGAGGATTGCGGAAAAAGCGCCTTCCAGCAACCAGGATCCTATCCCCAGACCGGCCCAAAGGCCGCCACCGAGATGGCGCTCCGCGTGAGGATAGAGAGCGAGGTCGCTGTTGTGCAAAGGCAAGTCGAGCAGGAAATGAGAGAAGCTGGCGACGCCGGCGAGCAGTGCCAAGCGAGGGTCACGAAAAAACAGCGCGCCCCAGAGAATGGACAGGACTGTCGCCATGAGGAGGGAATGATCCCAATCGATGAAGGTCAAATCGAAATACAAATAAGGGCCGCTCGCGAGGTTCGGCGTGACGTGGTCGACGCCTGTCATGACCGCCAAACCGTTCACGATGTCGGGAAGGCCGACGCCGAGCAAGATCGGAAGCGGCTTCGCTTTCGGCGCCATGGCGACGATGATCAATCCGGCTGCGAAGTGCCCTACGTACATGACGCCGTCTCCCAATTTCACTGAGAATGAAAAGCTGATCTGCGATCGGCGAATGCGTCGAAGCATCGATCCGTATGCTCACCCCACTCAGAATTATCGAAAGCGGCCCAAAAGGTAGCTGCCGTCTATCGATCCAAAATACGAAAGCATAGCGCTGGGCCCAAATTTGTTATCGCGCCGCTCCCTTTGTCATTCGGCGGCCGAGACGGCCCGATCGGCGTCGCGACCGGAAGTCTCTTGCTTCACGATGGGGATCAACCTTCTGCCATATTCGACAGCGTCGGAAAGCGGGTCGAATCCACGTAGCAGAAATTGGCTTACGCCGAGCTCGTAATAATCCAGCAGCGACTCCGCCACTTGATCGGGCGTCCCGACCAGAGCGGTCGTGTTGCCGCTCGCATTTGGCAAGGAGACCATCTCGGTCCACAGCCGCTTGTCGACGACAGCTCCTTCTGCCGCGGTTCGCAGTAGACGGATCGTGCCGACATTGCTGGGAGCGCCTTGTTTGAGACGGCTGAGACTGGAGAGCGGTGCCTTGTTCGCGCCGGCCAGTGCCTTGGCGCGCGCCAAAATGCTTTCGGCGCGCTCCCACGCGGCCTTCTCCGTATCGGCCAGGACCGGTCGAACGGACAGGCTGAAGCGGATCTGATCCGCTCGGCCGTATTTTGCTGCGGCGGCCTTGATGCGCAAAATCTGGTCGCGCGTCCCGGCGAGCGATTCAGCCCACAACATATAGACGTCCGCGACACGCGCGCCGACAGAGATCGCCGCATCCGACGAACCGGAAAAATAGATTGGAATATGCGGTTTCTGCACCGGCTTCACCGGGGAAAAATTGTCGTTCAGACGGTAGAATTGTCCTTCGTGATTGAACGGTCTTTCGCTGGTCCACGTCGCTTTCAAGACATCGACGAATTCCGCCGTGCGCTCGTAACGTTCGTCGTGCGACACGTAGTCGCCGTCACGGCGCTGTTCCATATCGTGGCTGCCGCTGATGATATTTACGGACACCCGGCCATTGGTGAACTGGTCGAGCGTGGCGAACTTGCGCGCCGCGACAGTCGGCGCGACGAAGCCCGGACGATGTGCGATGAGCACTCCTAGCCGCTCCGTATGCGCCGCCGCATGCTGTGCCACGACAAAGCCGTCACCGGCATTCGAAGCATAGCCGATCAACACGCGATCGAAACCGGCGTCTTCCTGGACCCGCGCGAAATCGCGCACGAAGTCGGGTTGGACCTCAGGACCTTTCGGCTCGAGACTTTCGGACGTCTCGTGATAATGGACGAAACCGATGAACTGGACGGGCATGCGAGCCTCCATGGACAGATATTTCGAGTCCCGTTCCGCGCGGGTCAACGCCATACAGCCTATAGTTTAGTAGATTATTCGATTTTGAATATTTCATTCGCCAAATAGGAGTCTTGAGAAAAGCTAATCGGCTCAGGAATGCTTCACAGAGTGAGTCGCGCGGATGCACACCGCTCCCGCTCGACCCGCCGGGATGTGGTCGGACCGTTCCGACGCCTCTCCGTCCGGTCCGTCGGCGCCTCGGATGGCGAAGCTTTCGGCCCCGAGCGGCAAATCGGAACATACAATATATAAAGCCGAGCGATCTTGTAGACTAAAGTCCGTCGGAGTGTTAAGTTATAGGGAGAGTTGCCGGGCCCTCGGGCAGCCCGGAAAAGCAATTTGCCGCGTTCGCGCGTCGCAAAAGAAAGGCTGCACGATGCTGCCGATTAACCTCGACATGGACGTTCTTCGCTCATTGGTCGTCGCAACCGACCTCGGGAGCTTCGTCAGAGCGGCAGGCCGCCTCGGCCGCACTCAATCCGCGATCAGCCTGCAGATGAAGAAGCTCGAGGATCAGATCGGGCATGCGATCTTCCGCAAGAACGGACGAGGAGTCGCACTCACCGACACGGGAGACATGCTCCTCGGCTACGCCCGCCGCATTCTGGCGTTGAACGACGAGGCGGTGACAGCGATGCGCGGCGGCGCAGTCGCGGGCGTCGTGCGCCTCGGCCTACCGCAGGATCTCGCGGATCAGTGGCTGACGAGAGTCCTCGGGCCGTTTCACAGCGCATATCCGCATATCGTCTTCGAGGCGGTCATCGGGCGCAGTCGCGATCTTCGCGAGCAGGTGGCGCAGGGGGCGGTGGATATCGCGCTCGTTTTCGGTGAGATCGGCGGCGGCTGCGATGAGCCGGACGCCGTCGCCTATCTTCCCGTGGCGTGGATCGGCCCGCGCGGCTTCGTCGCTCGTCCCGAGGAGCCGGTGCCGCTCGCTCTGCTGGACGCTCCCTGCATGTTCCGCAATTTCGGCATCGGAGAACTCGACGCAGCGGGTCGGCCATGGCGAATCGCCTTCACCAGTCCCAGCCTCCCCGGACTTTGGGGGGCGCTCGAAGCCGGACTCGGCGTGACCGTCCGCACGGCGTTTCAATTGCCGGACTCGCTCTGCGTGCTCGACGCGCGCAGCGGCCTTCCCGCGATCGCCGACGTGACGCCCTTGTCGCTGCTGCTCACGCCCAACAGCCGCAGCGAAGCGCTCGAGCATCTGCGATCCATGCTGCTCGAATCCTTGCTGGCGCATTTGCCCGAAGGCGCGTTGCGCGGGCCGGCGCTGCCCCCCGAACCAAATGCGCGCCCGGGCAGGCGACCGCGTGTGATCGCCAGCCCCATCGCCGCCGAATGAATGGCGACCGTTGAAAACGAGTCATGGAAGGCTGGAGAAAAACTGACTATTCCGCCGCCTATCGATCGATATAGTGCCGTTAGCGCGCGTTGAACGAGGCGGCGGACATGATCTTTCTCGAAATGGAGCTCATTTGCGACGCGCAGGGAAGCGCAGGACGGACATCCGCGACGCCGGAGAAAGGCTCGTCGGCGTGAGGAAGAGATTGTCTGAGACCGCTTCTCCCATACTGGTCGTTCACCAGCTCGGCGAAAGATTTCAAGCGGACGTCACTCCGCTTCTGCCGCCCGACGTCGCGCTCATAGCGTTGTCGCCCCGGCACTTCTGGGATGTTCCGAACGAGGCGCAGGCGTTGATCGCAATTCCGCCGCGTGGAGTCGCGCGCCCGGAAATGCCGTCGGGCTGGCCCGGCAAACTGCGCTGGATTCAGGCCGTCTCGGCAGGTGTCGATGAATTTCCTCGATGGATCTTCGATGCGCCCGTGGTGACATGCGGGCGCGGAGCGACTTCCGTCCCATTGGCGGAATTCGTGATCGCAAGCCTGCTCGCCGTCGAGAAGCGCTTTCCCGAAATTTGGCTCACCGGTCCGCCCAAGGGCGCGCCGCCGGAACTCGGCGCATTGTTCGGCAAGACGCTCGGGCTGCTCGGCATAGGGTCGATCGGGATCGAAGTCGCGAAGCGAGCGCAAGTCTTCGGCCTCCGCGTTCTGGCGCATCGCCGCACCGACGCGCCGAGCCCCGCCCCCAATGTGGAGTTGGCGGCGCTGGAGGCGCTTCTCGCGCAATCCGATCATGTCGCCGTCCTGTTGCCCCTGACCGATCGAACGCGCCATCTGCTCGATGCGCGCGCGTTCCAGGCGCTCAAGCCCGGCGCGCATCTCGTCAATATATCGCGTGGCGGCGTCATCGATCATGACGCCCTCCTCGCCGCTCTCGAGACAGGGCGCGTCGGCTTCGCGACCCTCGACGTGACGGAGCCGGAGCCGCTGCCGACCGGCCATCCACTCTACTCGCATCCGCATGTGCGCATCTCGCCGCATGTTTCCTACGGCGGACTACCGCTCCGCGAGCTGTTGGTTCGACAGTTCCTCGCAAATCTGACGCGATTCCTCGCCGGCGAGCCGCTCGCCCAACAGGTCCGCCCCGAAATCGGATATTGACGCCATGAGCTCAGCCAGAATCGAGCCAGATCCCGCCATCATCGAAGACGCCCTCGAACTCGGAGCGAGATTTGCTCTCGACGCCGCCGCGCTCGACGAGTCGGCGCGGTTTCCGGTCGACAATCTCGCCGAGCTGCATCGGCGCGGCTTTTTCCGCGCCGCCGTTCCGCCGCCGTTCGGCTCGGCCGGAAGCCTCGTCGAAGCGGTGAAGGTCGTGTCCGCTCTATCGAAAGGCGAGCCCAACACCGGGCTGACGCTCGCTCTTCAATATCTCCTCCACATGCCCCTGCTGCGTCTCGATCGCGATGCGCCGTCCTGGCGGCTGCGCGCGCGCATCGCGGAGAGCGCCGTGGAGGACGGCTCGCTCGTCAATGTGCTGCGGGTCGAGCATGAGCTCGGCACGCCGGTTCGCGGCGGCCTGCCGGCGACGATCGCCCGACGCGTGACCGGCGGCTGGCGCCTCTCGGGAAGCAAAATCTACAGCACGGGCGCCGGCTTTCTCACCTGGAACGCAATCTGGGCCCGTAGCGACGATGACGCTCCTCTCGTGGGCGTGTGGGTGACGCCACGCGGAGCCGAGGGGATCGGTGTCGTGAAAAACTGGAACCATCTCGGCATGCGTGCGAGCGCGAGTGACGAGGTCACCTTCGACAATGTCTTCATTCCCGACGATCATGTGCTCGATATTCGTAAACCCGAAGAATGGGCGCAGCCGGACAGCTTCGAGTTCGCCTGGACATTCTCGCTCTTCTCCGCCATCTATGACGGCGTCGCGCGCGCCGCGCGAGATTGGTTCGTCGAATTCTTGAAGCGGCGCAAGCCGACCAATCTCGGCGCCGCCCTCGCCACCGTGCCTCGCCTCCAGGAGGCGCTCGGCGAGATCGAACGGTTGCTCTACATCAATGAGACGCTGCTCCTTTCGACCGCCGCCGCCGTCGATCGCGGCGCAGCGCCGTCAACGACGCAAACGAGCTTCCTCAAATGCACCGTCGCCGATAATTCGATCGCCGCGGTCGAGAAGGCGCTTTCGTTGACGGGAAATCATGGCCTTTCCCGGCACAATCCTCTGCAGCGTCACTATCGCGACGTGCTCTGCAGCCGTATCCACTCGCCACAGAACGACACCGTGCTCACCGCCGCCGGCGCTGCAGCGCTGCGCTGACCGCAGAAGCAAATTGTCTTTCGACCGGCGTTCGGGCGATGAATTTGGTCCGCACGGGAGTGATGTCGGAGGAGGGTCGTCTGTTCTGTTTTTCGAATGACCGAATTGAGAATTACTCGTTTTCGAGGCTCGATCGATCGTGCGAATGACCATTGTGTTTCAGTTAGGAGGGGAGCCCGCTCAGATTCTGAATCGATGAATATCGAAAGCACAGAAGGACCAATTGGATGAGCGCGATCGCTTTCGCTACTTCGAAGTCGGAAGGACTCGAGAGAAGCGTCGGTCCCAAGGAATGGGCGACGCGCGTGGAGCTGGCCGCGCTCTATCGGCTGACGGCGCTCCATGGCTACGACGATTTCCTCTACACGCATATCTCGGCGCGGATTCCCGGGCCGGATCGCCATTTTCTGCTCAACCCATTCGGGCTCTATTTCAGTGAAGTGACAGCGTCGAATCTCGTGAAGATCGACCTCGACGGCAATGTCCTGCAGGGCGATCATGGGATCAATTACGCGGGCTTCGTCATCCATTCGGCGATCCACGCTGCGCGAGAGGACGCGCGTTTCGTGGCCCATTTCCACACCGACGACGGCGTCGCGGTGTCATCGCAGAAGGAGGGGCTGCTGCCGCTCAATCAGCGCGCGCTCGCGCTTGTTCCTCGTCTCGCCTATCACGATTATGAAGGCGTTGCGCTCAATCTCGAGGAGCGCGCGCGTCTCGTCGCGGATCTCGGTGCGCAGTCGCTGCTGCTGCTGCGCAATCATGGGACTTTGGCGCTCGGGCCGACGGCGGTTCGGACCTGGCTCGACATCTGGTCGCTCGAGCGCGCGGCGACCGCGCAAATCCGAACGCTCTCGGCCGGGCGCGAGAATGTGCTGATCGCGCCCGAGGCGGCGCAGGCGGAAGTCCTGCGTCAGTTCGAACGCCTCGACGAAAAATTCATCGCCAATCATGACCGGCTCGCTTGGGCCGCGCTCCTGCGTCGCCTCGACAGGGAGCTTCCGGGCTATGCTGCGTGAAGACCAAGTGATCGCGGCGCAATGCGGCGCGCCGGTCGCGAAAGGACGAGGAGCGCCGACATGAACGGCATGCGACGATTTTTCATTCCATTGCTTTGCCACCGGGCCGCGTCGGCGATGATTCTCGCGCTCTCGGCGCTCGCGTGTTCGGCGTTCCCCGAGCAGGCGATGGGCGGGGGCTCGCGCGCCCAGACGTTGCGCATCGCCTTCAACGCGGACAATCCGCTTCTCACCAGCCTCGATCCGTTCCAGGTCTATTGGATCGAGCATCGCGTGACGCTGCGCAATGTGGTCGAATCCCTGACGGATCAAGACCCGGTGACGGGCAAGATCATGCCGTGGCTAGCCGAGAGCTGGGAGGTCGGCGCCGACGGCGCGAGCTATACATTCAAGCTGCGCGACGGCGTGACGTTCAGTAATGGCGAGCTCTTCGACGCGGAGGCGGTGAAGATCGCATTCGAGGCCGACAAGGCGTTTCTCGCGTCCTCTCCCGGCGCATTCGGCGCGGCCTATCTCGAAGGCTACGACCATGCCGAAGTGATCGATCCCCACAGGATCAAGATCGTGCTGTCGAAGGCGAACGCCGGCTTTCTGCAGGCGATCTCGACGACGACCCTGGCCATTCTCGCGCCCGAATCCTACAAGCGCAGCGCCAAGGAGCGATCCCTCGGCGCGATCATCGGCACCGGACCTTTCGTCCTCGCCAGCTACACGCCGGAAGTCGGCCTCGAGCTCGTCCGACGCAAGGGCTATGGCTGGGCGTCCCGGGCGGTCGAGAACGGCGGCGAGGCCTATCTCGACCGGATCGAGGTCCGCTACGTGCCCGAGGCGAGCGTCCGCAATGGGCAGTTTACTCTCGGAGAGACCGATATTCTCTGGCCGAGGGATCCTTTCAGCGAGGTCGATATACGCTTGTTCAAAAGCAGGGGCGCCGAGATCGCGAGCCGCTCGCTGCCGGGACCCGCTTATAATCTCTATCCCAATGTCGCGAGCGGGCGACCGCTCGCAGATCCCGGACTGCGCAAGGCAGTGCAAAAGGCCATCGACCGGACGAGCTATGCGAGGACCGTCTACAGCGACGACTTCCCCGTGGTGCAAGGCGTGCTCGACGCGACAACGCCCTATTTCAAATCCGAGAAAGAAAAGCTCGCCTATGATCCGGAAGGCGCGGCGCAGCTGCTCGAAGCAGCGGGCTGGACCCTCGCCAAGGATCGCTATCGATACAAGAACGGCAAGCGCCTCTCGCTGCTCTACGTCCTCTGGAGCAAGGAGACCGCGGGCGACCTGCTGCTTCAGGATCAATTGCGCAAGGTCGGAATAGAGCTCAAGTTGAGCTTTCTCGTCCCGGGCGAGATGATCACGGCGCTCTCCGCCGGAAAATACGATCTGGTCGCGCTCTATCTGACGCGCGGCGATCCGATCGTGCTGCAGAGCGTTCTCGATCCTCGCTTCGCGCCGACGGGCAGCCGCGCCGCGGCGCGCAACGTCTACCCGCCGGAAATCGGTCCGTCGGCGGAGAAATTGTTCGACGCTGGGCTTTTGGCCACGCGCGACGACGACAGGGCTCGCGCTTATGGCGAGCTCCAGGATCTTCTCATCGACAATAATCTCGCCTTTCCTCTCTTCGAGCGCGTTTGGCAGGCGGCGCTCGGCGACAAGGTGAGAGGCTTCGCCTGGACGGCCGAGGGATTCGCGACATTGAGCAACGTGAGGAGAACGCCTTGAAGCGTTATCTTCTTCTGCGCACGGCTCAAGCTCTGCTCGTGTTGTTGGGCGCCTACACCATCGCCTATCTCATTCTCTATCTACTGCCCGGCGATCCCTTGGCCATTCTCCTCAATGCCGCGGGCCAGGACATTGACGCATTGTCGCCTGTGGAAATCGCGGAGGCGCGGATTTTCTACGGTCTGGATGGGACGGCGCTCGAGCGTTATTTCAAGCTTCTCTGGAATGCCCTTCATGGCGACTTCGGATTTTCGGCGAGCAAGAATGCGCCGGTCGCGCAATTGGTCTCGGAGCGGCTGCCGCAAACGCTCGCGCTGGGCGGATTCGCCGTCGTACTTTCGGTCGTCGAGGGCGTCGGCTTCGGCTATCTCGCCGCCTCTGTGCGCTCTCCTGCCCTGGCTCGCCTTCTCGCCCGTCTGCCGGCCTTCGGCGTCTCCATTCCGAGCTTCTGGCTCGGGCTTCTGCTGATCCAGCTTTTCGCCTTCACGCTCGGCTGGCTCCCCGCAACCGGAAACGACGGCTTTCAGTCGCTGATCCTGCCCGCCTTCACCTTGTCGATCTACAGCGCGGCGATCTATGCGCAGCTTTTGATCCGCGGCTTCGAGGAGGTTTCACGCGAACCCTTCATCGCAACCGCCTACGCCAAGGGCCTGACCCGAGGCGAGGTGCGGTTCCGGCACGCCTTCGGCAACGCCGCACTACCCGTTTTGACTCTGGTCGGCCTCCAGATCGGCAACACATTCTCTGGAGCCGTTCTCACCGAGACCGTCTTCACCCGCACCGGCGTCGGGCGCCTCGCCGAAGAAGCTGTCCTTCGGCAGGATATTCCCGTAGTGCTCGCCGTGGTGACGCTGTCCGCGGCGGGCTTCGTGCTGGTCAATCTCCTCGTCGACCTCCTCTATCCGATTCTCGACCCGCGTATCGTCCATGCGCCGAAAGGATGACGACAATGGTCGACGACACGCGATCCGAACAGTCCTCGGCTCGCCTTCGCGTCGCGGGCGGCCGAGCGGTGCTCGCGATGGGACCGCGGAGATCGGCGCGCGGCGCCGCGCGCCTCGGATTTCTGCTGCGCAGACCAGGCCTCGTCCTGTCGCTCGCCATCCTCGCTTTCGTCTTCGTCGCTGCTGCGGCGCCGACGCTTCTCACATCCTATGATCCCTATCTGACCGCGCCGGCCGAAAGGCTGGCGCCGCCGAGCGCCGCGCATTGGTTCGGCGCGGACGAGCTCGGACGCGATCTGTTCGCGCGCATCGTCCATGGCGCGTCGCTGTCGGTGCAAGCCTCGTCGATCGCGGTCGGAATCGCCTTCTGGATCGGCCTCGCGCTCGGGGTAATCTCGGGCTTCATCGGCGGTCGCGCCGATGCGGCGATCATGCGCTTCATCGATGTAATTCTGGCCTTGCCGAGCCTGCTGCTGTCGCTCGCGATCATCACGGCAATCGGCTTCGGAACCATTCCGGTCGCAGTCGCGGTCGGCGTCGGAATCATGCCTGGCTTCGCGCGCACCACGCGCTCCGAGGTGCTGCGCGTCAAGACGCTCCCCTATGTCGAAGCGGCCCGGCTCGGCGGCGCCAGTCAAACGCGGACCTTGCTGCGGCACATTCTGCCCAATTCCTGCGGACCGGTGATCGTGCTGGCGACGCTCGATTTCGGCGTCGCCATCATCGCCGTCGCCGGCTTGAGCTTTCTCGGCTTCGGCGCCGCGCCGCCCGCCGCAGAATGGGGCACTCTGATCGCCAATGGGCGCAATTTTCTCGTCACGGCCCCATGGCTCTCGCTGATTCCCGGCTTCTTCGTCATGGCCGTCGTTCTCGCCGCCAATCATGTCGCGCGGACGCTTGAGGAGCGGCGGCCATGAGCATCCGCCCGCCGCTTCTCACGGTCCGAAACCTCTCCATCGCCTATCGCGCCGGAGGATCGCTCGTTCCCGCGGTCCAGAATGTGGAGCTTTCGATCGAGCGCGGCGAGACGCTCGCCATTGTGGGCGAGTCGGGTTCCGGCAAATCCACCATCGCTCATGCGATCCTCGGTCTTCTCCCCGTCAATGCGCAGATTCTCGCCGGCGATCTCTCGATCGACGGCGGCTCGTCGACGTCCGTAGCCGATGTGGAGACGCTCGGCCTGCGGGGCAAGGTCATCGGCTTCGCGCCGCAAGATCCGATGGTCGGGCTCAATCCGACCATGCGCATCGGCGGACAAATCGGCGAGGCGGTGACGAAAGCGAGCGGACTGCTTGGGCGCCGGGTGGAGGCGGATGTCGCCGCGCTGCTGGAACAGGTCGGCATCGACGAGCCGGCGCTTCGCGCGCGGCAATATCCGCATCAATTATCGGGAGGCATGCGCCAGCGTGTGCTGATCGCCATCGCGCTCGCCGGAAATCCGGCGCTCATCATCGCGGACGAGCCGACGAGCGCGCTCGACCCGACGGTCCAGAAGAGCATCCTCGACCATCTCGCTCGTTTGGCAGCGACGCGCGGGGTGGCGCTTCTCATCGTCACGCATGATCTCGGCCTGGCGGCGGATCGGGCCGATCGCATCTTCGTCATGAAGGATGGGCGCATCATAGAGCAAGGTCCGCCTCGCGCCCTTCTCGCGGCGCCCGAAGAGGCGTATACGCGCGCGCTCATCGCCGCCGCGCCCATTCTCGGCGGCAAAGGCGCTCTCGTCCCTCGGCGCGCGAGCCGGCCGCCCGGCGTCGAGCTTCTGCGTTTCGAGAATGTGTCCAAGCGCTTTCCCACACCGACTCCCGGCGCGCCGTCGCGCGCTTCGACGGCGCTGGACGATGTCGGCTTTGCGGTCCACGCCGGCCAAACCCTCGCCATTGTCGGGGAATCGGGATCTGGAAAGACCACGATCTGTCGGATCGCGCTCGGCCTCGAGAAGCCGAGCGACGGTCGCGTGTTGTTCGAGAATCGCGATATCGGCGGATTGAGCTGGCCCGCGTTTCGGCCCCTTCGTCGACGCATTCAGCTCGTGCAGCAAGATCCTTTCGCCTCGCTCGATCCGAGATTCACCATCGCCGAATGCGTGGTCGAGCCACTCGTCTCCTTCGGGCTAGAGAAGCGCAGGGGGCTGCAAGCCGCCGCGAGCCGACTGATCGATCTCGTTCAGCTGCCGCGCGAGGCGGCGAGTCGCTATCCGCGCGAATTATCCGGCGGACAGCGGCAACGCGTCGCGATCGCGCGCGCTCTCGCGCTGGAGCCCGAACTGCTGTTCCTGGACGAGCCCGTATCGGCGCTCGACGTCTTGATCCAGTCGCAGATTCTCGCCCTTCTCGACGATTTGCAACGGGCGCTGGGCGTCGCCTATGTCCTCGTGTCACACGATCTTTCCGTCGTGGCTTCGGTCGCCGATCACGTCGTCGTCATGCGCAGGGGCAGGATCGTCGAGCAAGGGCCGATCGCCGACGTTTTTGGCGACCCCGCCCATGCCTATACGCGGGAGCTGCTCGACGCTACGCCCGGTCGACGCTCGGCGGCGCTCGTCGCCGTGTGAAACCGCCGAGGCGTCAGAGAAGCGCTTCGGGCTCAGAGCGAGACATGACAAGCGACCGCCCGCGAATCCGCGCCGATGGAAGCGAGAGCCGGCGCCTCCTCACGACAGCGCGCGACCGCGGTCGCGCAGCGTGGATGAAAGGCGCAGCCGGACGGCGACGATACAGAAGACGGGATCTCGCCCTCGATCGGTGAGAGGTCTCGGCGAAGACGCGGGTCGAGCTTCGGGATCGCCGCGAGCAGAGCCTTGGTGTAAGGGTGCGCCGGATTATGGAACAGCGCTTCGGCGGGACCGATCTCGACGAGCCGACCGAGATACATGACGCCGATGCGGTCGGATACATGGCGCACGACGTCGAGGCCATGTCCGATGAAGAGCATGGTGAGGCCGAGGCGCTCCTTCAGCTCCTGCAGCAGATTGACGATCTGCGCCCGAACCGAGACATCGAGCGCCGAGACGGCCTCGTCCGCGACGACGAAGCGCGGGCGCAGCGCGATCGCCCGCGCAATGGCGACGCGCTGGCATTGACCGCCGGACAAGCGATGCGGATGCGCGCTCTCCAGCGCCGGATCGAGTCCCACTTCGGCAAGCAGCGCGGCGACCTTGTCGCGCCGTTCCGCAGCGGTCCCCCTCTCATGCGTCACGAGCGGCTCGGCGATGATCTCGCCAACGGTCCAGCGCGGATCGACCGAGCCGTGTGGATTCTGGAAGATCATCTGCATGTCGCGACGCATCCGCCGCAGCGGCGGCCCCCCGAGCCGCGCGAGATCGACGCCGTCGAAATCGACGCGGCCGGCGTTCGGTCTCTCCAATCGCAGCAGCAAGCGGCCGAGCGTCGACTTGCCGCTGCCCGACTCGCCGACCAGGCCGAGGGTCTCGCCTCTCGCGATCGTCAGGGACACGTTGTCGACGGCGCGCAGGCTCGTCCGCCGCGCGCCCGGCCGAGCGGAACCGATCGGATAATGCCGGACGAGCCCGACGGCTTCGATCAGCGGCGTGGCGGAGACCGGCCGCGGCGCGCGAGGCGGCGCGGGCTCTGCGACCGAGGCCGCGAGGCTCGGGCTCTCCACATGCGGATGCCAGCAAGCGACGCGCGTGGAGCCTGTCTCGACGAGCGGTGGCGTCTCCACCGAGCAGCGCCAGCTCGATATCGGGCAGCGCGGATGAAACCGGCAGCCGGTTGGCAGAGCGGCCAGGTCGGGAATGGCCCCCGGAATGGCGCGCAACGAACGGGAGGGCACGGCCTCTCCGATGAGGGACTGCAGCAGTCCTCGCGAATAGGGATGCGCGGGCCGCGTGAAAAGATTGGCCGTCGGCGCGTCCTCGACGATGCGCCCGGCATACATCACGACGATCCGATCGGCGATCTGAGCAGCGACGCCGAGATCATGGGTGATGAGCAGCACCGACATGCCCGTCTCGCTCTGCAGCTCCTGCAGCAGCCTCAGGATCTGCGCCTGAATGGTCACGTCGAGCGCCGTCGTCGGCTCGTCGGCGATCAGCAGATCGGGGCTACAGGCGAGCGCCATGGCGATCGACGCGCGTTGGCGCATCCCGCCCGACAATTGATGCGGATATTGATCGATGCTCAGCTCGGGATCCGCGATACGCGTCCGCCGCAGCAGAGCGATCGCGTCGCGCCGTGCGTCCGCGGCGCCGATGCGTCGATGGCGGCGGATCGCCTCGGTGATCTGGCCCCCGATGGTGAGGAGCGGATCGAAGGCCGTCATCGGGTCCTGGAGCACGACGCCGATCCGCCGACCGCGCAGCGCGCTCATCTCCTCCTGCGTCCGGCGCGCGAGATCGCGGCCGTCGAACCGTATTTCGCCGGACGTGATCGCGCCGCCCGCGTAATCGATGAGGCGCAGCGCCGAGAGCGCCGTCACGGTCTTGCCGCTGCCCGACTCGCCGACGAGACAGACCGTCTCTCCGGCGCCGATCGTCAGATCGATCGCGTCGAGCGCCTCGACACGGGCGCCGCGCCCTTGCAGAGTAACCGACAGTCCGGCGATCTCGAGGCGCGTCATCGCGGCGCCCATGTTTCGAGACGCGGGTCGAGCCGATCCCGCAGCGCGTCGCCGAGGAGATTGACGGACATGACGAGCGCCGTGACGGCAAAGCCGGGGAAGGCGGCGAACCACCAGGCGACCGTTATATAGCCGCGGCCCTGATGCGTCAGAAAGCCCCAATCGGGTAGGTCGTCGACGACATCCAGGCCGATGAAGCCGAGGGCGGCGCCCGTCAGAATGGAATCCGCGACGCCGAACGTCGCCATGACGAGCAGCGGCGAAAACGCGTGCGGCAGCACGTGACGCAGCAGGATCGAGCCGTGGTCGACGCCGATCGCGCGCGCCGCCTCGACGAATGGACGACGCGAGATGGCGAGCGATTGAGCGCGCATCAGTCGCGCATAGCGCGGCGCGCCCACTCCACCGACGGCGAGGATGATGCTCCAAAAGCCTGGCCCGAGCGCAGTAGCGATGAGGATCGCGAACAGGATCGGCGGCGTCGACAGCCACAGATCGACGAAGCGCATCGCCACGAGATCGAGTGCGCCGCCGAAATAGCCGCAGACGAGGCCGATCGCCCCACCGACCGCCGCTCCGAGCAGCGCGGCGAGCGCGCCCATCAGCACGGAGTGGCGCGCGCCGTGGATCACGAGGCTGAGCACGTCACGACCGAAGTGATCCGTCCCCATCCAATGGGCGAGACTCGGCGGGCGCAGGATGGCATCGGTATCGAAGTCGGTCGGGTCGTAGGGCGAAAGCCAATCCGGCGCGAGCGCGCAGAGCGCAATCACTGCGACGACGAGCGCTGGCAACGCTATCGCGAAACACGACGATCGACTTCGTCGCAGGCGCGTCGATGACGACATCGCGCCTTTCACGATTGCACTCGATCCGCGCGCCTCGTTAGGCTCCACTGTCCGGTTCACGACTCGATCCTCGGATCGATGACGCGATAGACGATATCCGTCAGAAGATTTACGATGCAGAAGACGATCGAGGCGAGCAGCGTCGCTCCGAGCGCCATCGGAATATCCTTGCCTCCGACCGCTTCCGCAAGCAGGCGGCCGAGACCCTGGCGCGCAAAAACCGTCTCGACGACGACTGCGCCAGAGAGCATCTCACCCGTGAGAACGCCGAACACGGTGACGGCCGGCGCCAAAGCATTACGCAGAACATGCCGGTAGAGCACCGCGCGTTCGCCGAGGCCCTTGCCGCGCAACGCAACGACGAAAGGCTCGTGCAAAGCCTCCAGAACATTGGCGCGAACGAGGCGCGCGAGGGGGCAAGCGGCGATGAGGCCGAGACAGAAAGCCGGCATCACGAGCTGCGCCGCCGCGCCGTTTCCGACCGCGGGCAGCCAGCGCAGGCTAACGGAAAACAAGAGGATCAGCAAGACGCCGAGCCAGAAGGGCGGCATGGAGGCGAAAAAAAGCAGCGACGATCGAATCGCGTAATCGCCCCATCGGCCGGCCTTGACGGCGCTGACGACGCCGAGCCCAATTCCGCTCGCGAGCGCCAGGACGCCGGCGGCGAGCGTGAGCTCGAAGGTGGCGGGCGCCTGCTCCACCAACCGCTTCGAGACCGGCTCGCCCGTCGTGAACGAAACGCCGAGATCGGCATGCGCGAGACGGACGACATAGCTCAAATATTGCTCGACGACTGGCTTGTCCGCGCCGAGGCGATTGCGGATCGCCGCGACTGTCGCCGGATCGGCGTCCGGCCCGGCGACGAGCTCGGCCGGATCGCCGGGCAACCAGAACAGAATGAGGAAGATGAGCGTGACCGCGCCATAAACGACGACCGCCGCGCTCAGCAGACGCTGGAAGAGAAAAGCGATCACGTTTTGCGTCTCAACTGCTCAACCAGGCTTCATGAAATTGTGGAAAGCCATGCGCGTCGATGACGACCCCCTGCGTCGAGGCGGAAACGGCGAGATTATAAAGCAGCACATAGATCGGTATCGCATAGACCTCGTCGATGATCCGTCGTTGTGCTCGCATATAGAGCGCTTTGCGGGCCTCCGGCTCGTCCTCGCGCGCCGCCTTTCGCAGCCAGTCGGCGAGCGGGTCATCCTCGATCTGCACCACCGATAGACGATTGCGCGCCTCGGGCGCAAAGACACGCCGCAGCACGTCGGGATCGTCCGCGAATTGCGCGCCGCCCGAAATATCGTAGTCACCCGCGAGCTGACGCTGGACGAGAAGCGGTCCGCTCTGGCTCTCGATCGTCAATGAGACGCCGATCTTGGCGAGCTGCCGACGGACGAGCTGCACGACGTCGAGACGCTGCTCGCGGTTGCCTTGAGCATCGACGAAGCCGAGCGCAAGCTTCTTGCCCGCCTTCTCGCGGACGCCGTCGGCACCGCGACGCCAGCCCTTGCTCTCGAAAATATCGGCTGCCTGCTTGGGATCTGGCTTCCACGAGCCTGCGAGCTCCTGCTCCGCGGAGGCGAACATCGAAGGGGAGAGCGGCGACCAGGCGCGGGCGAGCGAGCCGAGATAGACGGCGCGAACGATGGCGTCGACATCGATCGCGAGACGAAGCGCGCGGCGAAGATCGGGATCATCCCAGGGCGTGCGCCGCGGATTGACGAATAGCGCGTAATTGGTGTTGAGCAGCTCCTGCTGCACCAGACGGAGATCTGGCGAGGAGCGGATCGTCGCCAGATGCTGCGAGGGGACGAGGTCCGCCACGTGGACTTGCCCACTCTGCAGCGCGGCGACGCGCGTCGAATGGTCCGGCACATTCTTGAACGTCAGACGATCGAGCCGCGCCGGGCCTGAAAGAGTCGACGTCGACGGCGCCGAGCGATAGTCCCGATTGCGCTCGAGCCGAATCTCCGCGCCCGCCGCGAGGCCGATGAAACGAAACGGACCGGTGCCGACCGGATTCTGACCGATCCCCTCGCCGTATTTCGTGATCGCGGTGGGAGAGACGATCCCGAGCTTCGTCGAGCTCAAATTGCGCAGCAGCGGCTCGAAAGGCTCGGCGAGCGTGATGCTCAGCCGATTCGGAGCGAGCGCTTCCGTCGCGACGAGAGGGCCGAGCTCGCCGCGCGCATAGGTCGCGACATTCGGGTCGATGACGCGATCGAAATTGAACTTCAACGCCGCCGCGTCGAAGCGAGAGCCGTCGTGAAACAGCACATCCTCGCGCAGATCGAATACATAATGCCGGCGATCCGGCGAAATCTCCCAGGAGCGCGCCAGCCATGGGCCGACGGTCTGATCGGCGCGTAGCACGACGAGACTGTCGTAGATCGAGCGAAAGACGCGGTTGTGGGGCGCGAACAGCGAATTATGCGGGTCCAGCACGAATTTGACGATCGAGGCGCCGTCGAACGCCACCGTCAGCTCCCCGCCAGAGAGCGGCGATTGCGCCGCGAGCGAGCTCCCGAATGGCGCGGCGACGAAGGCGCTCGCCAGCAGCCCATTGAACCGACGCCTCGTCGTCATCGTGACGCGTCCTCACTCAGTGATCAAAGCCATATCAATCTACCATTTTCAGGCGCCCGGGCAATGCGATGATCGGACGTCGATCCGCGAGTTTTCTCAATCGATCGAGTTGGGCAAATCAACCTCTCACTGCGATGGGCGCTTCGGGATCCAGCGTCGTCGCCCCGACGGTCGCCGCGCGAAAATTCGCGACTCTCGATCAGTTCACCAGAGGTCGCGCGTCCGTCAACATCATCAGTGGCGGCGACGATCATGAGCGGCGCCGCGACAGCGACTATCTTATCCATGACGAGCGCTACGAACGCCGGCGAATATATCGAGATCTACAAGAGGATTTGGACGAGCGATGCTTCGATCGACCATGCCGGCCGGCATTGTCTTTTCGAAGATAATGTCTCGCGGTGAAGCCGGTTCAAAAGCCTCACGTTCTGATTTACTTCTCGGGATCGTCGGATGCGGCGATCGAAATCGGCGCGCGCTTAGCCGACGTCTATATGCTCTGGGCGGAATCGCTCGCAAGAACGCGCGATCAGATCACGCGCATCCGCGCCGCCGCCTCCAGGCACGGGCGCGCCGACGCGATCCGCTTCAGCCTCTCGGTTCGTCCAATCCTCGCTCCGACGGAAAAGAAGGCCTGGGAGCGCGCGCATTCCATCCTCGAGGCGGCGAAGGCGTTGCGCGAAGCGACCACGTCGATTGTGGCGGCCTTTCTTCGCCGGCGTAACGATGCTCCGGCCAATACGGGCTCGCTCCGCTTGTTGAAGGTCGCCGCCGAGGTCGCGGTAGTCGACATGAGACTTTGGACCAAGATCGCGCCGCTGACCAACCGGCGCGAGCGGCAATTCGACGGCACTCGTGGGCATGGCGGAGCAGGTCGCGGAATCTTTGCTCGACTATCGTGCGATCGGCCTCGACGCCTTTCTCATCCGCGGCTTCGATCCTCTCGCCGACGCCCTCGATATGGCGAGGAGCTCATTCCGCTCGTTCGGCGCGAAGCCGCGCTTCGATACGCTGTGCGCGAGCCCCACGAAACTCCGAAACTCGCGCCGCGGTCCGCCGACACGAGCTCCGCGACGATCGTCGGCCTCCTATCTCACGACGTGAAAGTTGGCAACGCCGTCATTGGCCAGCTGCGCGACGAGCTGAAGCTCCCAGTCGATATAGGCCCGCATCGCCTCGCGCGCATTGTCCGTTCCCTCATAGGGTCTCTTATAGACGTCGTCTGGCGCGCTGATCCAGATCGCGTCTTCCGTCGTCAGCACGCCGAAGGCGGCGTTCCCGCCTGCGAGCGCGAGAACTTCGTCCCCTCTGCTCGCTCTTGCGCGCGAGAGATTGTCGAGAGCGATCTCGCCGTCGGTCGACGTCAGCACGATCGTTCGCTCGCTCGGGAGCGCCGCGAGGTCGCGTTCGAGATGAGCGGCCGCCGCCCAATGGGCGCCCCGGATATGACCGGCGCGATATTCCGTGGAGCGGCCGATGTCGACGACGATGAATTCCCCGCGCCGCGCGACGACCTCCGCCGCGAGGATGACGTGTCCGGCGAGCGCCGGCGAGAGCGGACGTCGACGCGTCGGCGAGCCGAGCTTATTCGTGGCGCCGGCGTCGGGCGACAACACATAAGTCTCCCAGCCGAGTTGAACGAGCCAGGACGCCGTCGTCAGCGCGCGCGCCTCGGCGTCGTCGTAGAGCACGATGCGCGCGCCGCGCACGCCGATCCACTCGTCGGTCGCCTGCACGAGCTGGCCACCCGGAGCGGAGCGAAATCCTGCGACATGACCGGCCGCGAACTCCTCGGGCGTGCGAACGTCGAGCAGATAGAGAGTGCGTTCGGCGCGCTGCTCGAGAAGGGTTTCGAAGCGGGCCGCATCGATCGTCTCCACCCCGACATGCTCCGCCCGCGCGCGAGCGGCGGCGACCGCCTGCGCTCGGCCGATATCACTCGTCGGTGGGCAGCGGCGCGTCTGGCCGACATCGAGCGCGAGACCCTCGAGCGTCCAGCCGATGGTTCCGTTCCGAAGCGCGGCGACACGATTGGGAAGACCTGTATCGACGAGCGTCTGCGCGCCGATGATGGAGCGCGTGCGGCCCGCGCAATTGACCAGGATGAACGTGTTTGGCGAAGGCGCGATATCGAAGATGCGCAGCGCCAATTCGCCGCCGGGCGTGCTGACGCCCTTGGGGATGCTCATCGCGCGATACTCCTCGAAGCGACGGGCGTCGACCACGACGAGATCCGGCTCCTCCGCAATGAGCTTCGCCGCGTCCAGCGCCGGGAGCGAGGGCGTGTGGCGTATGGATTCGACCAGTTCGCCGAACGCCTTTGATGGAACATTGACGTCACGAAACAATTCGCCGACCTCACCATAGGCGGCGAGACCGCCTCGGAGCAGGCGCACATCAGCGTAGCCGAGCTCCTCAAGACGGCGCGCCGCTCGTTCGGCGAAGCCTTCGCCATCGTCATAGACGACGAGCGTCGCCGAGTGGCGCGGCGCGAGTTCAAAGATCCGGGCGTCGATTTCGGAGATCGGGAGGGATATGGCGAAGAACGGATGCGCCCGCGAATAGGGTCCTTCCTCGCGAGCGTCGAAGAGCGCGACCTCGCCGCCATCCCGCCAGATTTGCCTCAATGCGCGGGCGGAAATAGATCCTGCCATTCAATTCAGCTCCCGAGAACGATCCCAGAGATTGGGCGTCGCGAGGTTCGAATAGCCGGATATGAAGGCTTTCTCGACGCCCGTCGCCGGGTCGAATGTCGCGCGCCGCACGGCGCCAATATTTCCGCCATAGACGTGTATACTGATCGAAACGCCATCGGGCCGGGCGTTGGAAATTTCATGAATGTCGCCGAGGCGCGGCGAAACGGCGACGACCGCGCCTTGCTCCAGCCGCCGCGGTGCGCCGGCCGTCAGCCTTCCGTCTGGCGCGCGGCGATAGTCGATCGACTGTTCCGCGCCGCGCAGCAGGCCGACGAGGCCCCAGACGCGATGGTCATGCACGGGCGTCTTTTGGCCCGGTCCCCAGACGAAGCTCACGATCGACAGACGCTCGAGGGGATCGGCGTGCAGAAGGTATTGCCGGTAGAATTGCGGATCCGCGGCGCCATATTCGTCCGGCAGCCAGTCGTCATGGGCGACGAGCTCGTCCAATCGGGGAAGAATGTCGGCGAGCGTCTGGGCTTCATCCCATCCGCGATCGATGATTTGCGTCGTCTCCACGACGAAGTCGCGCAGCCGTCGGATCGATGTCATTCTCGCGCTCCCGAGCTTTCGTTTTCGATCTTCATTGGCGAGCGGGGTCGGCCCGACAAGTGAGTTCTTCGAATAGAACCCATGAGCGAGGTCGTGGGATTCCGACACGAATGTCTTGCATTGGCTTTGGTCCGCGCTCAGGCGAAGTGTCCGGCGCAGCAGCAGGCGGCACGGCTCTCCGCGACGAATTGCGTGCTGTGCCACCAATATTCGGACTCCCGAGCCGCCGTTTCGATCTCAACGCAGCTCATTCGCTTGCGCGCATTGGCCCCGGAAAATGGCGCTCGCAACGCCGCGGCCGTATGAACGACGCCATTTGCGACAATGGCGTCGATCGCCGCCGCATCCTCTATGCGGCTCAGTGGGTCGCCGTCGACAAGTAGAAAATCGGCGAGCGCGCCCGGTTCGATCACGCCGATCGGCTCTTCGAGGAACTCGCCCGAAAAGCGCGTCGCCGTGGACAGCGCTTCCCAAGGCGCGACGCCGAATCTCACCATTGCACGGAGATTGAGATGCAGGCTCAGGCCAGAGAAGTCGAGGGGCGCGTCGGTGCCGGTGACGACGCGACCGCCGGCGTCGAGCGTGTCGCGGATTTGCCGAACGCTGCGCTCGAGAAAGGCGAGCAGAACGGCGCGCGCCGTCCGGTCCTCGACGATACGCTTCGCCATCGCATTCAGCCGGGCCTGCTCCCAAGCGGGATAGAGCGTGCGCACACGCTCGTCATCGACGATCGATGGAGTCTCGCCCAGCAAGGCCCAGGCATGGAACAGGGTCGGCGTACGCGCCGCCTGCGCGGCGCCGAACAGACGAGTCACATCCTCATAGCCCGCGCCGAGCGCGCTGATGGTACGCGAATAGCCGAAACGGCTCGTCGCGCCCAAATGCTCGACGCCGTCGACGCCGAGGGCGAGCGCCGGATAATGATAATGTGAGGTGACGTGCCGGCCCCACCCCTGCGCGATCCGCGCGATCTCGGCCTGTGCGGCGTGCGGCAGGCGCACATAGGTCTTGATCAAGTCATAGGAGAGCGCTCGCGCCCGCGACAGCTCGAGGGCGAGCTGTCCCTCCTCGGTCACCGGCCGCATGAAATTATAGAAGATGCGCGAGCCATCGAGCGGCTCGCCGGTCCCGAAGAGACGCGGGCCGAGCTTCACGCCCGCTTCGGTCGCTTCGCGGTCCTCGACCATATGATAGGACGGCCCGCCGGGCGAGCGTGTCGTCGTCACGCCATAGGTGAGCAGCAGTCGCCCGAAGCGATCGCCGAAGCGTTGCGACTGGCGATGCAGATGCATGTCGATGAGGCCGGGAATGGCGGTTCGGCTCGAGGCGTCGAGGAAGCGCAGATCGCCATCGCCGGGCGGAGCGGCAGTCGACGGCGAGAGGCTCCCGATGCGATTGCCTTCGACAAGAACATCCACGCGTTCGCGATAATCACGCCCTTTTCCGTCCCAGAGCCGCCCGACACGGACAAGCATTCGTGCGGCCGGCGACGCTCTGGCCCAGGTCAGCGGCAGATCGATCGGACGCGGCGGTCCACCCTCGATGTCGACGCGGCGCAATTTTCCGTTCGAGAGATAGAGGAGCGTGCGCGAATCGCCGCTCCAGCTCGGCGCGTCGGCGATCTCGTCGCTGAGCCGGCGCGGCTCGCCGGCAAAGCGTCCCTGCTCGTCGACCGGAACGATCCAGAGCGTGCTGGCGAACACATAAGCGAGATGGCGACCGTCCGGCGACCACACCGGACCATCGTCGCCGCGCGTGGCGATAGAGCGATGAGGCGCGATCGGAGCATAGCTCGCCTTGCCGGTCGCGCGCTCGATCGTGAGTATTTCGTTCAGCCCCTCGCGATAGCGCGCCGAATAGGGCTTGAACGCGGCGAGCGCGATATAGCGACCGCCCGGGCCGAAGCTAGGACGGCCCGGCTCCCACAATGGGCCATGCGCCATGCGCGTCTCGCCGGTCGCGACCTCCACCGTGTGCACGGCGCCGTTCTGGTCGAGAAAGACGAGCGACACACCGTCCGGCGACCAGCTAGCCGCAAAAGAGGCGTCGGCGCGACGCGTCAGTTGCCGGTCTTCCCCCGTGGCTAGATCGCGCAGCCAGATGTCGAGCACGCCGGCGCGATCGGACGAATACGCCAGCCATTTTCCGTCCGGGGACCAAGCAGGGTCGCATTTGTGAAAACCGTCCCGGATCAAAGGCGTCGCGCCGCCGCCGATCTCCAGCACATAGATGTCGTTCAAGGCGCGAAAGGCGATGCGTTTGCCATCGGGGGAAAGGCTCGGGCTGCCGATGCCGACGACCGGCCGCGGCGCGGTGGAATCGAAATCGCGACGCCGCTTGGCGTAGCTCGGCGCGGCGGCGGAAACCGTCGCCGCGAAGGGAACGACCCTCGCGGGCCCGCTCGTCGCCGCCAGCCGCCTGATCTTCCCGTTCGAGGCATAGAGAATATCCCCGGTCGCCAAATTGCTCGCGCGGAATGGAAACACATCCTCTCCGGTCACGACGGCCGCGCCGTCGCGCATCAGCCGCGTCTCTCCATCCGCCAGCGCGACATGAAGCAGGCCGCCATCGGGCGCGAAGCTCGGAGCGAAAAGGCCGGACGGGCGCAGCAGATCCGTCGAGCGAGGAATGGAGAGTCGCGTCTCGGCGCCGCCGTCGAAGTCGGCGACGATCAGCTTCGCGCCGCCTGCGACATAGGCGATGTGTGCGGCGTCCGGCGACCAGGCGGGCTCCGAATCCTGTGTGTCGCCTCGTGAAAAGAGACGGATCTCGCCGCTCGCGAGATCAAGGATATGTATGGCGTAACGGCCCTCGCTACGATCCGAGGAAAAGGCGATGCCTCGCCCATCCGGTGAGAAGCGCGGCTCTCGGTGATCATAGGGGCCGCTGGTCAGCTGCTTTAGACCCGATCCGTCGGCGCGGATCGTCCAGATATGAAAATTGCCCGAGCGATACGATTGGAAGCAGAGCGTCTCGCCGTCGGGAGACCAGTCGGGCTGCGCGATGTCGGCGAAATCGTCGGTGAGTCGACGTGCGACGCCGCCTTCGGCGTCGACGATCCATAGCACACCTAGGAGATCGAAGGCGATGCGCCGCCCATCCGGTGCGGCCGCAATGGCGATATTCGTACCCTCGTCGAGGATAATCTCGTGCTTCGACGCCAGATCGGCCTCGTCGACCGTCGCAAGCGCGCCGAGCGTGGGCGCGCTCGCAGTGGCGAACGTCACTCCTCCAGCCATGAGCAACGTCCTGCGATCGACTCCTCGGTGAAACTGGTCGACCATAGTATTCTCCGTGAGAACTTTTCATTTAATACGGCCGCGGACCACGCCTCCAAACCTGCATCGGCGACGTGTCATTCAGAACTTCCACGAAGCACGAGCGTAGTAGTAGCCGCCGTTGAAGCCATAGGGAGCGAAGAAATTATACGTGTTGGCGTGATAATACTGGGCATATAAGGGCGAAGCGTCGGGGCGAACGCCGAACACATTATTGCCACCGATGGCGGCATGAACGCCGAAATCAAAATCGTAGCCGATCTCGAGATCGGTTATGAGCTTCGGCGAGGTGACGGCGACGGTGTAGGGCGCTGCGCCCGTGAGGAAATAAGCCGTGGTCGAGGAAACCCAACCGTAATGCGTGAAATTCAGCGCGAACGTCCAATTGTCGCGAAGATAAGTTCCGCCGAAGATGATCTTTTCATGCGGCACGTTGGAGGTGAGATAGGATCGCGCTTGCGCATCGAGCAAGGGCGCGCCCTTGAACGCTGACGGTGAATCGGCGACCCGCAGGATCGCCGTCTCGAAGAAGGTCGCCGCCGCGTGAAAGCGAAAAATGCCATCCAGGCCGGTGTCGATCGAATAGTCCGCCTTTACATCGACGCCACGCGTGCGCGTGTCGGCGCCGTTCACATAGAAGCTCACATAGCCGGCGGAGCCCGGAGGGGGCGTATTACCGCTCGCCGCTATCGCGGCGTCCGCCGCCGGACCGTTCACAGTGCCAGTCGAGACGATACGATCGCGAAGATCGATCTGATAGGCGTCGACCGAAGCGTGGAGATTCGGCAATGGCTCCAGTACGAGGCCGACCGTCACATTGGTCGATTTTTCAGGCTTCAGGGCTTTCGCGCCGGCGAGCGCCGCGGCTGCCGAATTCGGAGCGAGCTGAATGATCGCCGAGAATGGCGAGACTTTTGACTGGGTGTAGAACTCCTCGGCCAGCGTCGGCGCGCGAAAGCCGGTGCTGACTGTTCCGCGGACCGCGATCTCCGGGGAGATATCATAGCGCGCGGAGAGCTTGCCGTTCACGGTGTCGCCGAAATCGCTATATGTCTCGTAACGGCCAGCGATATCCACTTTCCAACGCGGCAATGGCTTGGTGGCGACGTCGATATAGCCGGCGAAGGAATCTCGGGTGTGGTCGCTCGCGTCGGTCGGACGGATCCCTGCCCCGGCGGCGGCTCCGCTATTATAGTATGACCAGTAGTCGCCCTGTATGATGCGATAGGTGTCACGACGGTTCTCGGCTCCGATGGCCACATTGATCGGCTCGGGAAAAAAAGGCAATGACAGCGGCTTGACGAAATCGAGATTGAGCGTGCGTTGGGAATTGGAATATTGTCCGATATAGAACTGCCTGGGCGTCCAGCCGCGGTCTCGGAACAGCTCGGGATTGGCTGTTGTGTTGGCGCCAACGTCGATGACGTTTGCGCCATAAGTGAAGCCGAGATCCCAGCGACCGTCTTCGAGGAAGCTCCCCTTGAGTCCGGCCGTCACTGACCAATCGCTTTCGTGAATCGTCGTCGCCGGAGCAAAGCCGTAGGGATAGACCGATAATAAATTCACGCCGCTCACGACCGGCGTTCGAAAATTCTGGAACGACTCGCCTCTCCGCCCCCCGCCCGTGCCGAAGACATAAGCTTCGACGCCATTGTCGAATTCATAGCCGCCATTCAGTCCCGCCGCGCCTCGAATATAGGCGGCGTCGCCAGAAATGACGCCGACGGTTTTCGGATCGATCCATGGGTAGGCCGTGCCCGGCCCGACGCGCGGCGTATAGCCGTACAAGTTCGTATCTGAACCGCTCTGATTGGAATGCAGATGCGAGACGAGATCGGCGCTGAGATGCAAGAAGCCCTGGCTGCCCAAGGCGAAGCCTTTGTCGATCTGGCCCGTTCGAGTCAGCCCATTTCCGTGAGCGCTCGCGTTGTCGCTTGGGCCGTAGGAACCGACGAGAACGCTCGCCTGGCCCGAATCGAACGAGCTTTTCAAGATGATATTAATGACGCCGGCGATGGCGTCCGAGCCATATTGCGCGGCAGCGCCGTCTTCCAAGATCTCGATATGATCGATTGCCGAGACGGGAATTTGCTCGAGATCGACGCCGCTCGCGCCACTGTTGACGAGCGAACCTATGTTGGCCGTGCTGTGTCGGCGCTTTCCATTGACGAGCACGAGCACATGATTTGACGTGAGTCCGCGTAGGCGCGCTTGACGTACGAGATTGTCGAGCACTCCGTCGAAGCCGGTGAATGAAAAGGACGGAGCGAGCTTTTGCAACGCGCTCGCCAGATTGCTCTGGCCGGTCTGCTCGAGCCGATTGGCGCTGAGGACTGTGACGGGCGCGGCGCTTTCCCACGCCTTCACGGAGTAGTCGCGGGTTCCGGTGACGATGACGTCATCGATGGCGATCCCCGCCGCTCGTTCCTGCTTGGTGTCTTCGGCGTTGGCGGAATGCGTCGCCAACGCCAGACTCAGCGCGACGACGCTCGATTCGACCAGACCTCTACGAAAGACGGAGAGCTCCTTGCTCTGAACAGACACCATTTCATCCCTCATCGCAATCATCATTCGGCGAGGACTTCGCGGATGCACGCAAAGGCGACGACACGCTCGACCAGCGCTAGCTGAGCTGAAAGGCTAGCAGCCGCAGATCGATATCGACAAAGGAGAAATTCTAAACTCAAGCATGAGAGGTTCTGCTGCATTTCGGGGCCGGGTCGGAGCGGGTCGGGCTGAGAGATCGTCACTATTTCGTGTCGGAGCCTGCGCGCCGCGGCGACGCTGTGTGACAGGCCAGCGGCGTTCGCCGACCCGAGTCGAACTGAATTGCCTATCTCGAAATCGACCGGAGATCGCCTCTCGTTGTGGCGGATTGTCTTGCTTCATGCAACGTCGCGCCCGCACGAACGGGTATTGATGTTTCTTTTGCCTTCATCCGAAGTTCGACGCGTACGCGCGACAAATCTACGATTCTCATGTCAGCCTTTAGATTTTCTTCTTTGTCGTATCCACGAGAAGACTGATAGAGCAGAGGCTCCGGGGCGCGATACCTATGTTCGGCGCTTTCATGTGCTTCTGCGAAGTGCTCGCGGAATGCGAATTTCGACGAGGCTCGAATGGTCGTTGTTCAGCGCAAAATCTTGACCATATCCCATCGGCGCTCCATCGAAGCGAGCGCCGCTGCGCTCATTCTGGCGCTGGCCGGGCTATCCGCTCGCGCGGAGGACCGCAAGCCGACCGAGCTCTCAGTCGACGACATCATCGTCACCGGGACGCGCGACTACAATGTGAAGGCGCGCGAGAGCGCCTCGCCGGTCACCGTGCTCGGCTCCAATCGAATTGCGCAGACGGGCGCGAACAATCTGTTCGACGCGCTGCAGAAGCTCGATCCTTCATACGCCTTCAGCGGCTTCGGCGGCGATCTCGACAATCTCGTCCGCACGCCGAGCTTGCGCGGACTCACGGCTAATCATGTGCTCGTGCTCGTCAACGGCAAGCGCCGCCACAGCACGGCCAATATGGGCGAATTCAACAACAATGGCGTGAATGGCGTCGACCTCGAGCAGATTCCCCTTTCGGCGATCGACCACGTCGAAATCCTGGAAGATGGAGCAGCGGCGCAATATGGCTCAGACGCGATCGCTGGCGTCATCAACATCATTTTGAAGGACTCGCCGGACTGGGGCGAGGTCGGCGCGCTCATCGGCTCGTACGGACCGAGCAACAACACAAACACTCACGGCAACGGCCTTACGCGAACCGGGCGCGTCGACAAGGGATTTGCTCTCGGCGAAAGCGGGTTTCTGCATCTTTCCGCCGATCTCGCTTCGCATCTGCATTCCAATCAGAGCGGACCGGACAGAGGATTTTACAGCGCCTCGCCACGCGTCGGACCGGGCACGCCCTTTCCCTGGCTCAATCCCGATACGGTCGGGCTCTTCTACGGCGACGCTGCCTATCTGCGCGGAGCCGGTGGTCTGAACGCGGGCTACCAGTTCGACAATGGCGTCGAAGCCTATCTGTTCGGCACGGGCGCGCGACGTCGGGGTGAATCGTTTCAGGGATTCCGTACGCCGACCCTCAACGGGGCGCTTCCGACGATGCTCACAGTAAGCGGATTTCTCCCGGCCGAGACGATTCACGAGACCGACTGGTCGATCACCGGCGGTCTGAAAGGCTCCTTCCTCTCGGACGGCCGTTGGGATCTCGCCTTCACCTATGGGGCCGACGTGGTAGACGTCGGAATCAACGACACGGCGAACGCCTCCCTGTTCAACGCTCGAGGATGGACGCCGCGCCAATTCTACATCGGCCAATATTCCAACTCGCAACGCACAATCAACCTCGACTTCACTAAGCCCGTTCCCTTGCCCTTCTGGGCGTCTCCCTTCAACATCGCCTTCGGTGCGGAAAGCAGACGGGACACCTATCGCATCATTCAGGGCGACGCTTGGTCCTACTACGAGGGTGGACCCGCGGCCTTGGTGGGAATTCGTTCGACAGACGCAGGAGCGCATGGCCGCGACTCCTTTGCCGGCTATGTCGATGTGAGCAACAAGCCCTTGTCGCACTGGAAAATCGAGATCGCGGGCCGCTACGAGACCTACAGCGACTTCGGCGATACGGTGAATGGCAAGCTCTCGACGCGTTACGACGTGACGCCGCAGATCGCGTTGAGGGGAACCGTAAACACAGGCTTTCGTGCGCCGACGCTCGCCGAGGAATTCTACACCAAATCGCAGGTCTCCCCAGTGTCTGCGATCATTGTTCTCGCTCCCAATTCGCCGGCGGCCGCACTCGCCGGCGCGAAGCCGCTGAAGCCGGAGAAATCTACCAATGTGACGGTCGGCCTCGTGCTGGAACCCGTGCCGAATATGCACGCTTCGGTCGACGCCTATCAGATCGATCTTCGTGATCGTATCGTCTCGACCGGCACGTTGACCGGCGACGCGGCCAATGCGGCGATCGCCGCGAGCGGAAATGTGGTGTCGCCAGGCTTCGCGGGGTTCGTCAGCTATTTCGTCAATGGCGCCGATACGCGCACGCGCGGAGTCGATGTGAAGGCTGACTATTTGATCGATGCGGGTTCCGACGGCGCCTTCCACTTCGACTTTGCGGCGAGCTTCTTCGACACAACCATACTTCGCGTCGCCGAAGCGCCAGCGGCTTTCATCGGCTCGCCGCTGCTGGACGCGTCGGCGAAGTCATTCCTCACCGACGGCGTGCCGCATGAGAAGATCATTTTTGGCGGCTCCTATCTGCTCGACGCATGGACATTCACACTTCATTTCACGCATTATGGATGGACTACCCAGGTCACACCGAACTACGTGACCGGCGGCGCACCCTACACGACCGCCATCAACTCGCCGAAGCTCATCACCGATCTCGAGATCGGCTATGATTTCGATTTCGGCCTACATACCGCAATCGGCGGAAATAATGTCTTCGGCGTGCGTCCAGACGCCTCTCCTTTCTACGCACGCTTCACAAATGCGAATGGGACTAATAACTTCTCTCCCTACGGCATCAACGGGGGTTACTATTACGCCCGCGCATCGTTGAACTTCTAACGGACTTGCGAGATCCGTCGCGAGACGCCGCTACTCTCTGAACTCGAAGGCATTGCCTCGCCTATGTCCAAAATCTCGTCGCGCCACGGCGCTCGCGCAACGCGGTCCCGCCTTCCGTCAAACCACTTTCTCGCTGCTGCTTTCGCGACGCTCATCGCGGCAGCTCCCACTGCGCGCGGCGACTCCGTAGACGATCCCTCGACCGCCGCGGCCGACGCGATCCACAAGCGCTTGCTGACGCTTGACACGCATGTCGACATTCCATTCGAATTCATGTCGCCACAGGCCGACCCGGGCAGGCCGAGCAAATTGCAGGTAGACCTGCCCAAGATGCGAGAAGGCGGGTTGAGCGCCGCCTTCTTCGTCGTCTATGTTGGCCAGACCTCACGCACGGCGGAGAACTACGCGCAGGCGCGCCTGGGCGCCGAGACGAAATTCGCGGCGATCCACAAGATGGTGGAGACATATCCCGATCAGATCGAGCTCGCCCGGTCGGCCGCCGACGTCACGCGCATTCGCGCGAGCGGAAAGCTGCTCGCACTGATCGGCATAGAGAACGGCTTCGTCATCGGCAAGGATATACGCCTTCTCCAGCGCTATCACGATCTCGGCGCGCGCTATTTCGGCCTCGTCCATGCGGGGCACAACGACCTCGGCGATTCCGCCAATCCAGTTTCCTGGCTCGACAAAGGGCCCGAACACAGTGGTCTCAGCCCGCTCGGCCGGCAGGTCGTCGCCGAGCTCAACCGGCTCGGACTTATCGTCGACATTTCGCACGCGTCCAAGGAGACCGCGCTGCAGGCGATCGAACTGTCGCGCGCCCCGGTCATCGCTTCGCATTCGGACATCGGCGCGCTCAATCCGATCTCGCGCAATCTCGACGACGAAACTCTGGAAGCATTGGCGAGAAAGGGCGGTGTCGCACAGATCGTCGCCTTCGACTCTTATCTGTGGGTCGGCGCCGTCGCCAAGCAAAAGGCGCAGGAGGCGCTGCGTCGGGAATATGGGCTCGTCGATCCGTTCGCGGTCGGCAAACTCCCGCCCGACAAGGCCGCCGAGTATTTTCGTCGCCTGCTGGCGCTTGACCAGGTTTGGTCTCGCACGGATGTGAAAAGGCTCGTAGACCATATCGACTATGCTGTGAAAAAGATCGGCGTCGATCATGTGGGCATCGCATCAGACTTTGGGGGCGGCGGTGGCATCGTCGGTTGGAAGGACGCGAGCGAAACGTACAACGTGACGCGCGAACTGGTGCGGCGGGGCTATAGCGAGGACGACATCGCCAAGCTCTGGAGTGGTAATTTGCTACGCGTCATGGCGAAAGTAGAGGAGATTGCAGAGAAATCGCGCGACTAGCCCCTAGCGCATCCCTTTCGACCGGATAGCACACTCGCATTCTTTCGTTAGAGCAAATTTTGGTCTGTTGGACGATGTCTGTAAGAGGAGGTAATGAAGGCGATCCGCGGCGACTGGCGCGCAGCCTTCGTGCATCGGTCATGCATGCGCCGCTCAGGCAGAAAGGGACTGCGATGAACGCGGAACTCCCGACGGTCGATAACGAAGCGGCGGAGAAACGCGCTACCCTGCGCAAAGACGTCATTCTCACGGCGGCGCGGGCGCAATTTCTGGGACAGGGCTTCTCGGAGACCAGCATGGACGCGATCGCGCGTGCCGCAGGTGTGTCGAAAGCAACGCTCTACGTATATTTCGCGAACAAGGAGGCGCTCTTCGCCGATCTCGTCGAGAGCGAGTTTCGAACGTCGGTGCTTCGCTGCGCCGAACCTGATCTCAGCCTCGGCCTCGAGCCCGCGTTACGCAGGCTGGCGTGGGAGTTTGTGGGGTGCTGGCTCCGAAAGGACTCCACCGCATTCTTCCAAGCTGTATGCAGTGAACGCTGGCGCTTTCCCGGACTCTGCCTTCTGGTGTTCGAGAGTAATCAACGAGCTGCGCTCAAACTCCTCGTTTCCGTCTTCGAGGAGGCCGAGCGAGAAGGACTTCTCACTTTTGTCGACGCGAAGATCGCCGCCTCACATCTGCTTCATCTTGTCTTCGCGGATATGCCCCTTCGGATCGCGCTCGGCATCGCGCCGCCGACCAGAGCAGAGGCAGAGGCGACCGTTCAAGCTGGAATTGACTGCTTTTTGAGAGCGTATGGAACGTTGCGGTTTGCTTCTCTGGGATAGTCCGCCCGAGACGGCGCGGCGAACGTGAAACTCTGTCGAGTCGCCCGGAGGAAATTCGGTTTTGTCGCAAATTTTTTTCGAAGGTCGATATGGCCTATGATCGTCGGCAGAGAGCAGGCGGAATAGCGCGATGATCGACTTCGAGGGGAGCCATTTTGAACGCGACGTGATCCTGTGTGGCGTCCGGTGGTATGTGGCGTATCCGATGAGCTATCGTCGACTTGAGGAAATGATGGAAGAGCGCGGCGTCGACGTCGACCATTCCACGCTCAACCGCTGGGTCGTCAAGTATGCGCCTTTGCTGGAGAAACAGTTCCGTGCTCGCAAGCATGCGATCGCATCCAGCTGGCGTCTCGATGAGACTTATGTGAAAGTCAAAGGCTGCTGGAAATATCTGTATCGGGCCGTCGACAAAGCGGGTGCGACGGTCGATTTCCTTCTGAAGGCCAAGAGGGATTGCAAAGCGGCGTTGCGCTTCTTGCGCAAGGCGATCGGCCAACACGGCGAGCCGAAGAAGATAACGATCGACAAGAGCGGAGCCAACACATCAGCGATCGAAAGTTACAATGAGGAGCGTGAAGCGGACATCGAAATCCGGCGCATCAAATATCTCAATAATATCGTCGAGCAGGACCATCGAGCAGTGAAACGCGTCACGCGGCCGATGCTGGGTTTCAAATCATTTCGATCGGCCGCTGCGACACTCTCGGGGATCGAACTCATGCATATGATCCGAAAGGACCAGCTGCAGGCCAGGGGCAAATTGCGTCCAGCGCAGCAGTTCTATGCCCTCGCGGCGTGAGCCGCGTCACTCTCGGACGCCCGTGTCGCGTCCGTAGACAAAATTTGCGACGCAACCGATTGCATTGCAATCAGCACCGCAGGCCACTATTTCTCGCATCCATCGATTTTCGGCATGACGACTTGGACTTGCTTTGGGAACGAAGCCGCTGACGACCTCTTCCAAACATCGATCGACCCGGCCCCGCGCATGCGGGCCTTCTCCCGATACATGCCTGGAGAGACGAAATGGCTACCGGAACGGTGAAATGGTTCAATGGTCAAAAGGGCTTCGGCTTCATCCAGCCCGATGAAGGCGGCCCGGATGTTTTCGTTCATATTAGCGCCGTCGAGCGCGCCGGTCTGCGCGATCTGCGCGAAGGCCAGAAGGTGAGCTACGAACTCGCCCAGGACCGCCGCACCGGCAAAACCTCTGCCGATCAGCTCAAGGAAATCTGAGCCGACGCGCGAGTGGCGGTTTTCCGCCGCATCGACAATGGGTCGCTGTTCGCGGCGGCCCATTTTAGAAGAGGTCCGCCTCGCGCCCGGGCTGGGATACGCGGTGTCCGCGATGGGCGCCATGGCCATGCCTGTGGCCGCAATGGTCATGCCCGTCGCCGTCGCCGTGGTCGTGGTCGCCGTGATCATGATCGTGGTCGTGACCGTCATGATCGTTGGTCACGGTGGAGGCTTTTCTATCGGTCGGGGCTCGCCTCAGCGCAGGCCCTCTCCAGTCCGCGATACGCGTTCAGCTAAATTTTGTCCTGAGAGCGCGATGCCTTAAGTGTCTCGAAAGTAGTGGAGCAATCTAGGTCAGCGAGGACGTGAAAGTATGGCCCTGTTCAAGAATTCCGATTTTGGCGAGCGTCGAAACGCCGCCGAGGCGGCGAAAAAAGCAAAGCTGGAAAAATTCCGCGTCTTGACGGCCCAAATCAATGAGGGCGCGGCCGAGCGGCTGACGGCCCGGCAGGCGATCATCGCCGCGCGCGAGGCGCGAGCCGGAGAACGCGAAGCCGCCCGCCTCGCCGCCGAAGCCCGCGCGGCGGGAGACCGAGCCGCGCGCGAAACTGTTCTGAAGGCCGAGCAGGCGGAACGCGACGCGAGAGCCGCCGAACAGGCGGCGCGTGACGTTGCTTCTGCGGCCGAACGCAAGGCGGCCAGAGACGCACGCTATGCCGCCCGAAAGGCCCGCAAATAGCGACGACCGTCGCCTGACCGGCGATCGGCGTCCGCAAATGGTCGAACAGCTATTGCGAGAGCCGCAATGTGCTGAACATCGACACTTTCGGCATGACCAATCTGACGACGCTGGTTCAGATGGTCTCGGCGGACATGGGCTGCGCGCTGCTCCCGGAGATGAGCCTGCCGATCGAAACGGCGAGAGGAAGCGTCCGCCTGCTGCGGATCGAGCCGCCGGAGCCGCGCCGGATCATCGGGCTTCGTCTGTCGCAAATCCTCGCGCCGCGGCGACGAGTTTCGCGCCCTCGGCCGGCTGATCCCAGCGTCGCGACAAAAATCCGTGCGCGCCTCCATCCTGACAATTTCACTTGACGCTTTCAGGCGCCGGACGTTCTATTTTCTCCGTTTTGTGAGGCTCTTTCCCGCCTCGACGGCCAGCGGAACGTAGCAAAAGCTACGCCCGCCCAATGATCCTTGATAGGCAGCATCTCGGCTATGGCGGAATAATCGAAATTGCACGGACGTGTTCGGCACCCCAAGCGTCAACGACGTCTCGTCGGCGGCGATGATATCGACTTCGAGCGCCTCTCCAGGGCGGTCTATGTCCGTGAGAGCTATTCGCCTTTCCACGATAATTGCTCCTGAAAAAATCTTTGAAACGAGATCAACGCCAATCGTGCGGCTGGCCCGAAAACGTCGGCTCTTGTTTGGCGGGACGTGACAACGAAAAGGTGGCGACGAACAGCAGTGGAACGAAGAAGATGACGAGCGCCGTCGCTGCGATCATGCCGCCCATGACGCCGACGCCGATCGCGTTTTGCGCGGCCGAGCCTGCGCCGCCGGCGAAGGCGAGCGGCGCGACTCCGAGGATGAAGGCGAAGGAGGTCATCACGATCGGGCGCAGCCGCTGGCGCGCCGCGAGCAGCGTCGCCTCGATCACATCCATTCCCGCCCTTTGATGGTCGAGCGCGAATTCGACGATCAAAATTGCGTTCTTGGCGACGAGCCCGATCGTCGTCAGCAGGCCGACCTTGAAATAGACGTCATTGGCCTGGCCGAACATCAGCGCGGCGACGAGCGCGCCGAGCACGCCGATCGGCGCGCACAGCATGACGGCGAGTGGGACCGTCCAGCTCTCATAGAGCGCGGCGAGGCACAGGAAGACGACGAGGACCGAGATCGCATAGAGCGCCGTGGCCTGATTGCCCGAGAGACGCTCCTGCCGCGACAGGCTCGTCCATTCATGGGCGAATCCAGATGGCAGACTGGCGACCAGACGGTCGATCTCCGTCATGGCGTCGCCGGAGCTGGCGCCGATCGCAGCCCCGCCCTGGATCTGGACGGCGGGCGATCCGTTGTAACGTTCGAGGCGCGGCGAGCCGAACGCCCAGCGGCCGGACGCGAAAGACGAGAAGGGCGCCATCTCGCCCGAAGCGCCGCGGACATGCCAACGGTCGAGATCGTCCGGCTGCATTCGGAAATCGGCGGCCGATTGCAGATAGACCTTTTTGACGCGGCCGCGATCGATGAAGTCGTTCACATAGGCGCCGCCCCAGGCCGTCGACAGTGTGGCGTTGACGTCGGAAAGCCCGACGCCGAGGGCGCTCGCTTTTTCCTGATCGACCTCGATCGCAAATTGCGGCGTGTCGTCCTGGCCGTTCGGCCGCACGCCATTCAAGAGCCTGCTCCGCGCCGCTGCGGCGAGCAGATGGTCTCGCGCGGCCAAGAGCTTTTCGTGGCCGGCGCCGGTCATATCTTCGAGATAGAAATCGAAGCCGCTGCTCGTGCCCAATCCCTCGATCGCAGGCGGCGCCAGCACGAAAACCTGCGCGTCGCGAATGCCCGAGAGCGCCGCCGTCGCGCGCTCTGTCACTGCGGTCGCGGACATATCGGACGCCTTACGTTCTGAAAAGTCGCGCAGGCCGACGAACGCCATGCCGACATCCTGGCCGAGGCCGCTGAAGGCGAAGCCCCTCACTGTCATGACGCCATCGACGGCCTTGCCCTCCTGATCGAGGAAATAGCGCGTCACGCGATCGAGCGCGCGCTCCGTGCGATCGCTGGTCGCGCCGACGGGCAGCTGCACGCTGACCATCAGATAGCCCTGATCCTCCTGCGGCAGAAACGAGCTCGGCAAGCGCGTGAACAATGCGGCAGCCGCGATCGTCATCACGGCGAGAGCCGCGAAGCCACGCCTCGGGCGCCGCAGAACAGCGGCCGCGGCCTCTCGATAGGCGTCGGCGATGCGTTCCATGTTGCGATCGAACCAACGGAACAAGCCTGCCTTCTCGGCGCCCGGCTTCGGCGGGCGCAGAAGCGTCGCGCAGAGCGCCGGCGTCAGGATCAATGCGACGCCGACCGACAGCGCCATGGCCGAAACGATTGTGACCGAGAACTGGCGATAGATGACGCCGACCGAGCCGCCGAAAAAGGCCATCGGCACGAAAACCGTGGACAAGACCGTCGTGATGCCGATGAGCGCGCTGGTGATCTCGCTCATGGATTTGACCGTCGCCTCGCGTGGCGACAGCCCTTCCTCATGCATGATGCGCTCGACATTCTCGACCACGACGATGGCGTCGTCGACCAGGAGCCCGATCGCCAGCACCATGGCGAACATTGTGAGCGTGTTGATCGAATATCCCGCCACCGCCAGAACGCCGAAGGTTCCGAGCAGCACCACCGGCACGGCGAGCGTCGGAATGAGCGTGGCGCGAATATTGTGCAGAAAGGCCAGCATGACGAGAAAGACGAGTGCGATCGCCTCGATCAGCGTGTGAGTCACCTGTTCGATCGAGATTTTGACGAAAGGCGTCGTGTCGTAGGGATAGACGACTTTCACGCCTTCGGGGAAAGTCGGCGCGAGCCGCTCGATCGCCGCCTTGACCGCCGCGGCCGTGCGGACCGCGTTCGCGCCCGTCGCCAGATTGACAGCGAGACCAGTCGCCGGCGCGCCATTATAGGTCGAGGCGCTGACATAATCCTCGGCGCCCAGCTCGACGGTCGCAACGTCGCCGATGCGGACCAGCGAGCCGTCGGCCGCACTTTTAACAATGACGTTCCGGAACTGCTCCGGCGTCTGCAGACGGCTCTGCGCCGTGACGGTGGCGTTGAGCTGCTGCCCTCTGCGCGCCGGCAGACCGCCGAGCTGTCCCGCCGAAACTTGCGCGTTCTGCGCCTGAATCGCGCTCGCGACATCGCTCGGGTTCAGCGCATATTTGGCGAGCCTGTCCGGATCGAGCCAAATGCGCATCGCATAGCCGGCGCCGAAGAGCTGCGTGGCGCCGACGCCTTCGACCCGCTTCAACGTGTCGTTGAGGGCGCTCTTGACGTAGTCCGACAGATCCGTGCCGGTCATCGTGCCGTCGGTCGAGACGAATCCGACGACCATCAGAAAGGCATTCGACGATTTGGTGACGGTGAGGCCATTGGACTGAACCATGGTCGGCAGCAGCGCGGTGACGAGCTGCAGCTTGTTCTGCACCTGCATCTGCGCCACATCCGGATTGGCGGCGTTCGTGAAGGTGAGGGTGATGTCGGCCTGGCCGGTCGATGTCGACGTCGAGGTCATGTAGTCGAGATGGTCGAGGCCGGTCATGCCTTGCTCGATGATCTTGGTGACCGAATTCTCGACCGTCCGCGCATCTGCTCCAGGATAGGTGGCGGTGATCTGGATCGTCGGCGGCGCGATCTCCGGATATTGCGAGACCGGCAGGCCGATGAGCGCCAGCAGGCCGCCGAGCATGACGACGATCGCGATCACCGAAGCGAAGATCGGACGGACGATAAAAAATGCGGAGATCACGCGCGTCAGCCTTTCGCCTGGATTTTCATCGTCGTCGGCTCACGCTCGCGCAGGTCGCCGGTGGCGTCGTCGATCACGACCTCGACGCCTGTCGCCGGTTGCCCGGCGCGCACGAGCTGCAGGCCTTCGACAACCACGCGGTCGCCGTCGCCGAGCCCCGCCGTGACCAGCCAATTATTGCCGACCGTCCTGCCGACGGAGAGCGTGCGCTCTTCGATCTTATCGTCCTTGCCGAGCACCAGCGCCGTCGCCTGCCCCTTGACGTTGCGGACGACCGCGCGCTGAGGGACGAGGAACGCGCCGGGCGCGACGCCTTCCTCGACGATCGCCCGGGCGTACATTCCCGGCAGAAGCAGTCGCGACGGATTGGGGAAGACCACCCGCACTGTCGCGGTTCCGGTCGTCTGGCTGACTTTGGCCTCTGTGAATTCGAGCCGTCCGGTCATCGGATAGACCCAGCCATTTTCGAGCTTCAGCTTCACATCGACTTTGCGCTCCGACGATCGGACGCGGCCCTCGTCGATGGCCTGTCTCAGATCGAGCAAGGCGGCGCTCGATCGGGTGAGGTCGACATAGATCGGATCGAGCGTGCGAATGGTGGTGAGCGTGTCGACCTGACCGGCCGTCACCAGCGCGCCTTGCGTGAGCGAGGATTTGTCCGCGCGGCCGCCGATCGGCGCCTTGATCGTCGTATAGTCGAGATTGATCTTGGCGCTCGCGACATTCGCCTGCGCCGTCGCCACATCAGCGCGCGCCTGGGCCAGAGCCCCGACGGCCTCCTCGAGATCCTGCGTGCTGACGGCGTTCTTTTTTATCAGCCCTTGATAGCGCTCGACCTTGGCTCGAGCGCTGGGCACGGCAGCCTCGGCCTTCTGCAAGGCGGCGAAGGCGCTGTCGTGCGCGGCACGATAGGGGGCGGGATCGATCTGATAGAGCGGCGCGCCCTCGGCGACCTCGCCGCCCTCCTGGAACAGCCTCTTCTGAATGATCCCCGCCACATGCGGCCGCACTTCCGCCACCAGCGAAGCAACAATGCGGCCGGGCAGCTCGGAGGAGATGGCGACATTTCGAGGATGCAAGGTGACGACGCCCACCTCGGGCCGCTCGGGCGACGCCTTGGCTCGGTCCCGCGAAATGAAGTCGCATCCGGCGAGCGCGACGGCGGCGGTGAAGGCGGCGATCGTCGGACGAAAATTCATGGCGCGCTTTCGAGAATATTGCCGAGGCTTCGGGTTCGATCGTGACCTACGCCGTCGCCGTTCGAGAATCGTGCAGATTCGATGGAGATTTGATGGAGACCGCGGATGTCCGCGCTCTCGAGGCGTCGGGGGCCGTTTGCAGCGGCCGGAAATTCGGCCATATGTCGGGGCGGCCAGAGCACGCGAAGGCGCCGTCCCACCCGCGAGGACCGATGAGCCCAGTCAGCAAGCCCGCGAGCGTTCGACGATGAACGAGCTCGTTCTCATCGCCGACGACGAACCGGAAATCACCGCGATTCTGGATGCCTATCTGGCGCGGGAAGGGCTGCGAACCGTGAGCGCTGCGGATGGCCGGATCGCGCTCGATCAGCATGCGATTCTGAAGCCGGACATCGTCTTGCTGGATGTGAATATGCCGAATGTCGACGGCTGGGAGACTCTGGCCGAGCTGCGGCGCCGCGGCGATACGCCGGTCATCATGATCACCGCGCTCGACGAGGACATAGAGCGCCTGCAGGGATTGCGTCTCGGCGCCGACGATTATGTGGTGAAGCCGTTCAATCCGGCGGAAATCGTCGCGCGCGTCAAAGCGGTTCTGCGGCGAACCAATGCCCGCGCCGACAGCTCGGTCTTGCGGATCGGCAAACTCGAGATCGATCTCGAAGGCTTTCTCGCCAAGGTGCGAGACGGCAATGCGACATCGCCCCTGCCCCTGACGCTGACGGAATTCCGCCTCCTCGCGCATATGGCGAAATCGCCCTCGCGCGCGTTCAGCCGCAGCGAGCTGGTCGACGCCTGTCTGCCCGGCGGCGACGCGCTGGAGCGGACCGTCGACAGTCATATGAGCAATCTGCGCCGCAAGCTCGACGAGGCCGGCGCGACCGGCCTGATAAATGTCGTGCGCGGCGTCGGCTATCGGATGGCGGCGCCATGACCCGCTATCGTTTGAGCCGACAGATCACGCTGTCGATGAGCGCTGTCGTCGCCGTCGCGGTGATGATCGTTTTCGTCGGCTCCTTCACCTTCTACGGTATCTATCTGACCTACTACCCGCCGCCGCCCGGGCCGCCGCCGCTTCTTCCCGAGGCGCCGGACTTCGTGCTGATCGCGGTCCTGCTGCTCGTTGCTCTCGTCATCGCGATCTTCGCTGCGCTTCGCTTGACGAAGCGGATTCTCGTGCCTCTCAACTCGCTCGCCGAAGGCGCGCGCAGCATCGCCGCCGGCGATCTCACGGCGCGGGCCTCGCCCGGCGACAGATCGCTCGGCGAAACAGCTCGCCTGGTGGACGACTTCAATGCAATGGCGCAACGCCTCGAGGACAGCGTCGCGGCGATGGCCTCCTGGAATGCCGCGATCGCGCATGAGCTCCGCACGCCGTTGACGATCCTGCGGGGCCGGCTGCACGGCCTCGCCGACGGCGTGTTCGAGCCGAGCGACGAATTGTTTCAAAACCTCCTGTCGCAAGTGGAGGGCTTGTCGCGCCTCGTCGACGATTTGCGCATCGTCACTCTGTCGGAGAGTCGCCGGCTGGAGATGCGTTTCGAGCCGACCGATCTCGAGCGGGAGATTAGACAGGCCGTCGACGCCATGCGGCCCGCCCTCGTCGAGGCCGGCTTCACGATCGAGATCGACGCTCGCCGAATCGTCCTGGCCTGCGACGGCGTTCGATTGCGGCAGGCGCTGCTCGCGCTTCTCGAAAACGCAAAACGCTATGCGACGCCGGGGCTTTTGCGCGTTTCGACAAGAGCGGAGGAGGACAACATCGCGATCGCCGTCGAGGACCAAGGGCCGGGCCTCACTCCCGACTTCACGCCCCATGCGTTCGATACATTCAGCCGGGCGGAAGCCTCACGCTCGCGTCGACATGGCGGCGCGGGCCTCGGCCTCTCCGTGGTACGCGCCATAGCGGAAGCGCATCACGGCCGCGCGCAATACAGAGCGTCCGCGACCGGCGGCGCAATCTTCGAGATCGTTCTGCCGCTCGCCCGAGCGCGCGATCGCATCGGCGGCGACGCGCCTGCCGAATGACGGCGCCGCCGTGAAACTGATCGAACGAGCATGGACGATCGAATGACAGCTTCGCCTGCCACGGACCGACCCGAGAACGATTACACGAAACTCGCAGCCACGCATGTGTCTCTGCGCCGCATTCTCGGACTGTTCGAGCCTTACCGCGCCAAGATCGTCACTGTCGTGCTCCTGATGCTCCTCGGCGCGGGCGCGGGCATGTCATCGCCTTTTCTCTTGCGGGCAATCATCGACGAGGCTCTGCCCCGTTCCGATCTGCATCAGCTCGTCGCGCTGGTCGCGGTCTTGCTATTCGTCGCCGGCTTATCGACGTGCCTCAGCACGACGCAGGTGATATTGTCGGTCAGGATCGGACAGGCGATCATGCATGATCTGAGGGTGAAGGTGTATTCGCACCTTCAATCCTTGTCTCTCGGCTTCTTCACGGCGACGCGCGCGGGAGAAATTCAGTCCCGCATCGCCAGCGATATTTCCGGGCTGCAATCGCTCGTGACCACTAGCGCGAACGAGCTGGCGCGTTCCTCGGCCACGGTGGTCATGACCGCCGCGGCGATCCTGCTGCTCGAATGGCGATTGGCTCTCTTCGTCTTTCTGATCGTTCCCGGAACAGTGGCGATCAGCAATCGGGTCGCGCGAATGCGCGAAAAGCTTCTTTTCGAGCAGCACGAGCGCATCGCCGACATGTCGTCGGCGATACAGGAGACGCTTTCGATTTCCGGCGTGATCCTCGCCAGAACGATGAACCGCGGCCAGCATTTGTCACATCGCTTCTCGAGCCTCTCTGGTGAGGTGGCGGAACTCGAAGCCCGCGCGCATACGGCGGGCGAATGGCAATGGGCGCTCATCAACCTCGCGCTCTCCGTGCTTCCGGCGCTGACGCTGCTGGTCGGCGGACTGCTGATACAGGCCGACACGCCGATCACCATCGGCACGCTCGTCGCCATGATCGCGCTACAGGAGCAGCTATTGTGGCCGCTCGAGCAGCTTTTGGATATCGCGCGGGAGATGCGAACGACCCGCGCGCTTTTCGCGCGGATCTTCGCGTATCTCGACAAGCCGGTCGAGATCACGCAACACGCCGACGCGGTCGCACTCGACCGGGCGGACATGCGCGGCGCGGTCCAGGTAGCAAGTGTCTCGTTTTTCTATCCTGGCGCCGCGACTCCCGCACTGCGCGACATCTCCATCGACATTCCGGCCGGCGGCCATGTCGCCATTGTCGGCGCGACCGGCTCCGGCAAGACCACGCTCGGCTATCTCCTCGCGCGACTCTATGACGTGAACGCAGGCATCATCTCCTTCGACGGCGTCGATATTCGCGCGCTTCGCTTCGAGACGCTGGCCGACATGCTCGGCGTCGTGACGCAGGAACCCTATCTGCTCCATGCGACCGTCGCAGAGAATCTGCGCTTCGGCCGCCCGGAAGCGTCCGACGATCAGCTCGCGAGGGCTGCGCGCATCGCCCAGATCCACGAGACGATCATGGCCTTGCCCGACCGCTACGAGACGCTGGTCGGGGAGAGAGGCTATCGCTTTTCGGGCGGCGAGAAGCAAAGGCTGGCGCTCGCGCGCGTTATCTTACGCGATCCGCCGATCCTGCTGCTCGACGAAGCGACCAGCGCCCTCGACGCCAAGACAGAGCACGCCATGGCGTCCGCGCTGGCTGGGCTATCGCAGGGACGCACGACCATTACGATCGCCCACCGCCTCTCGACGGTGAGGCAGGCCGACCAAATCATCGTCTTGCAGAAGGGCCGGATCGTCGAGCGCGGCACACACGACGAGCTCGTTTCCCAAGGACGAACCTATTCGGAACTGGTGATGCGGTCGCATCTCGATCGGCAAGCTGCGTTATGGAGGGTGTAGCTCTCGTCGTTCCACGGCGGCAGGCGGTAGCGTCGATCGACAGCTTGTTGCAGCCGCCCATCGAGCCGTGCGAAGCCTTCGCCGAGATGCGGCTTCAAAGGCGCGATCGGGTCGAAGCCGCCGAGCAACGCCTCGGTCGCATCGCGAAATAGCTCGTGCAGAGACACACGGGGGATGAGCTTTCCTTCGCGTTCGCGCAGGGCCAGGACGGCGAGGCTGTGCTGGGCGACGCTGAGCGGCAGATCCCATGCCGAATATCCGCCCCAGCGATAGGCGCGCGACAGCCCGATCGCCAGATCCTCGTCGGTCCAGGCGTCCGGCTTCGGATCGAGCAGGTCGAGCCGACCGCCCGATTTGAGCAGCATCCAGGCGCGGTGCAATGTCATGGTGTGGTCCTTTCTCGTTGGTCGAGCATGTCGTTCCAGTCGCTGTCCTCGACGGGCGGACGCAGTCGCTCGAAGGGGACGCCGGCGGCTGCCGCGATCAGCTGGTGGCGGGCCGCGTAGCGGTCGCCGGCGGGATTGGCGTCGGCCGCGCTGCAGAAGCGCGAGCCCGGAATGGGCGCGACTGGACAACCGGGTCCTCGATCGCCGCGCGATACGCTCTGCGAAAAGCGGCCTCGAAACGACGCCGCCTGCTTCCGCCGCCGCCCCTTCCACTGCTCATTCAGGGCAAGGCCCTCGCGGCGCATTCCACCTCGGTCGCGCTGCGCATCGGGGCGGCCATCGGCCTCGCGATCGGAGCGGATGCGCTCGTCGACGTCTTCTCCTATGATTCGCGGTCTCTGCCGACGCTCATCACCGCTCTGGCGGGAATCGCGATTCTTCTGAGCGGCGTCTACCGCATTTTGGCCGCCGCCCACCGGACCATGGCGCATTATCTGCGCGCGCTTCCGGTTCGTCCGGCCTATTGGCCGCTGCGCGACATGGCGCTGGTCGCGGGGGTCGGCGCGCTGCCGCTGCTCCTGCTGTCGATCCCGGCGGCAACGCATCGACTGGCCGCCTCGGCGACGCTCCTCGGCCTCGCCGGAGCCGACTTGGCGCTTCTCGCCGCCATGCGCTTCCCGGTCACGCATGGCGGGAGACACGCCGTGCTGCTCACCGTGGCGCCTGCCGGGCTCTGGTCCACCGCGGCGATGGCCGCCATCGCGCGATGAAGGAGGAGCCGATGCTGCGGGTAGAAGGCTTGAGCAAGTCCTACGGCGAGAAACGCATTCTGGATGGAGTGAGCTTTGCACTCGGCGCCGGAGTCTTTGCGTTGCAGGGCGCGAATGGGATCGGAAAATCCACACTGCTCGCGCTGCTCGCCGGCGCCGAGCCCGCCGATGGCGGAGACATTTGGATCGACGGGCGCAATCTACGCGAGGAGACGCGCCCCGCGCGCCACCTCTTGTCCTATGCGCCCGATGAAAGCCCCGCCTATCCGTTCATGACCGGGCGCGAGCTTCTCGACTTCGTCGCCATGATCAAGAAGGCGCGCGTTCCCGATGTCGCGCTCGGCCTCGTCGAAGGCTTCGCCCTCGGCGCTTTCCTCGACACGCGCTTTTCCGATCTGTCGCTCGGCTCGCAGAAGAAATTCGTGCTCTGCACGGCATGGATCGGCGAAGCGCGGGTCATGCTGCTCGACGAGCCGAGCAACGGGCTCGATCTCGCAGCGCGCGACCTTCTCGCCCGGATGCTTCGCGCGGAGGCGCGGTCCAGAACCATAGTGTACGCCAGCCATAACGCGGAATTTGTCGAGACCGCGGGCGCGGCCGTCATCGCGCTCGAAACTCTGCTGATGAACCGTGGCGCTTGCAGCTCGGCCCGGACATAGACCCGATAGAGAAGACCTATTCCAAGCTGAACCACTCCACTCGCGTCACGTCATCGAACGGCTTGCGATGAACTATTGGGATCATCGTGGAATCTTCCACAAAACGCACTCTAAGAAATTGCCTTGGGTGTTGATGTTGCGCGGTCATGGGAGACGAAGCGTGAGATCGTCCCGCGGCCGGGCCATCTCCGCGACGGATTTGCGCCCGGAGGCGAATGCGAGAGGAAGCGGGCTATTCGCGTTACGAATACGATCTCGCATGAACCATAGCGCGCCTTCGAAGGCCTAAGAGCCGACCCGACCGGGCGTGCGCGTCCATTCAGATCTGGACGTCGCGGTCAGTCACCGCGAGAAGATGCAATCGGCCGCTCGAGGCGCACACGCCTGTGGCTGCGTTCCGCTCGGCGACCTTCGAACCCATTGAACCCGTGGCAGGCGTAGCAAAGGCGGTGGTCGAGGGCCGCGTCGGATAATCGCAACTTTGGCGACGCCATCATTTCATGCGCACGAATGTCGGCTTGGTCCAACAGCTTCCAGCCAGTTCAATCATCGAACGCTTCAATGGCTTTGACCCCGGCCCCATAACAGTCGGCTCGTTCCCCCGGCGGTCCATCGCCGTTCTCATACAAGATGAGCGGTTGGCGGCAGTGGCAGGACCTCTCGTCGCTGATCCTCCCGGCCTTGTCGATCCTGCACCACTCGCGCCGTTCGGGAATCGCCGCCCAAGCCACACCATGATCGAAGGGGCCGACCGCGTCGAATTGTGGCGCGATGAGGAACTTGCCGTCTCCATCGACAAATCCCCACTTGCCTGCCGCCTCGTCGCGTTGCGCGGCTAGGCCCTCGGACATGGGGTAGCGTCGCGGCAATGGACGTGACAGGACAGAGGGATCGCGGGCAAGTTCAGCGACGAGCGCCTTGTCGAGACGAACCCATCCTCTCTCGAGTTCGACTTGATAAGGACTATCAATCAGTTTGTGGGTCATTTTCAGCGGACCGAGCAGAAATTCGCCTTCTCCGTCGATGACGGCCCAAAGGTTGTTGTCGACGACACCGGCTACACCGTCATAAAAGTCGCTGGCTCTGTCGAAGTATTGGTGCGCCAATAATTTTCCGTCGCGCGTAATGTAGCCATATTTACCATTTTTCTCGACTAACGCCTGACCGTCACAGTGCAGCTGCACATATTGGAACCATGTGTCCGGCATCGCCGCGCCCTGCGCGGAAACGATTTTCACCAGTCCGTTTTCGAACAATAGTCGGCGTCCATCGGAACATTGCGGCGGATCTCCGTCCAAGAGTCTCGTTTTGGCCTTGTCGGCCCACACCAACGCCCCATCGACAGACGCCACCAGCTCTTTTTCGAACGAATGAGCCGAGTCCGAAAGACGCACCTTCCTCTTCGTAAGCACAACGCCGTTGGCGTCGACTTCACCTTCCTCGCCCTCGAGGACGTAGGACGCTTTCCCATTGTTGAAAGCGCCGAGCTTGTCGAATTTCGGCTCGATGACGATTTCGCCGACTGAGTTGATAGCCCCCCAGCGTCCGTTTCGTCGCACTGCGGCGCGGTCCACGGCGTCATTGATCCTTCCTACGATCTCGAAGACGCCATCGCCGACAGTCGTTCCGTCTAACCGTGTCAATCGCCACCCCCCGTTGTAACCGGGAAGTTCGTTCGACCAGAACATCGTGCTCGGCTTGTTGGAAAACGGCATCACCTGTTCGTATTTCGGCTCGATCAGCCAAGCGCCGCCTGGCGCAACGACGCCCCATTTATTGCCCGTCGGATTAAAGGCGTGAATGGAAACAGAGTTGAGCGAATCGAGGCGCCGATATCCGAAGTAGTCATTATCCCTGGTGGAGAGGGCGGAGAGAAAGGCGTTATTCGACAGTCGCACAATCACGCCATAGAGGGCCGGCAATATTATTTTGCCGTCGCCGTTGACAACCCCGATCCGGCCCCTGTCCATGAACAGGGCCATGTCGCCATCGAAAGCGCTCATCTTTTCGTAGATCGGCGGAATGACGATTTCGCCCTTCTCGTTGATGGCGCCGTATTTCTTGTCCTTTAGAACGACGGCGCGCCGCTCAAAAAAGCGATCCGCCCAATCGAACTCCGGGCCGACGATAACCTTGCCGGCGGCGTCGACATAGCCGCATTTCGCACCTTCAAAACGGCAGGAGGGGATCGGCGGCCCACCGCCATATGCGGCTCCCATAAGAGCTGCGGCGAACACCGCTACAGCGAGCTTCAACCTCGCCCGTACGTTCTTCTTGCTCGGGTTGCCGCGTTGTTCGCAGTCGGCGTTTGAAAGGGATGTCATCGACGTGATTCTAGCGCGAACAGATCCAATTTAGCTAGACGAATTCGTTCCGATTTTATGGGCTGTGATGCGATCCGCCGCACCGCGATCGGAAAGGCGACAAACGGGATGACCTGCTCCCGGTCGCGCCACCAGCCCTGCGCGATCGACGGATATTTCTTGCCCCAGGCGGAAGCGCAGGGACTGGAGATCGTGCGCCTCCACCAGACGCTGGAGGATTGGCGAGATCGCCGACGGCTGGCCGACGCCGCGGGTTGGCCGACGCTCGCCACGCACGTCATCGGCGTCGAAATCCGCGCGGTGGAGCGGGAGATCGCCCGGCGAGTCCGCGAGTTGTTTTGAGGTCGCGCCGACGCGAATGGCGGACCCCGCATCCGACGACGCCGATCCGCGGCCGCATCGACGGGGCGACGCCGATCTGCGATGGCCGACCACGGTCACGGACGCCGGTATCGGCGGCGCGCGCGGGCGACGCGAATTTCGCGGAACAGGGCGTTATGGAACCTCACGAAAAGTCGGCGTTTTGCAAGGTTCTCGTCTGAAGCTGCATAGCAACGTTCCCCGCGGAGTGACGCCGTCAATCCTGGCCCTCTATGATACGATGCGCTCGTTCGCGCGGAGCAAATTCCGCGTGGTGATCGTCCGTTCCAAGCTACTTTTGACGACGCTGTTCGTTGGCAGGGTTCTCGATCCGCATCAGGCCAGAGTTCACAGTCGCGAGCACATGTCCAAAATCAAATTTTGCCCAACAATGTTTGCGAAAAAGCCCCGCTGGCGTTGGACGGCAGGGGGCATCCGGGTCAATTCTCGCTGCGCTGGGCAATGCCGCCGCCGCGATCCTTTTCGAGAAGGGCATCCCGCGCCATCCGCAGAAAATATTCAGCCATCGGTTCGATCGCGCCCACCTCGGGCCGCAGATAGTCGATCAGCCCCAAGAGCGATCCCAACTGGTCGACCTCTGTTGCGGGAGCCAGTAACGACGTGGGTCTCTCTAATTGCCGCATCAGATTTCCCCTTGCAAACAAGGCACTTACTCGCGTAAACAACTTTAAGGCTAAAACGTGGCATAAGACAATCTAAGTATTAATACGTAGTCATTGCCAAACGGTCGGCGGCATGCCTCGTGTGGCTGAAATGCCCGCGTCTGCGACGCCCATCCGATTTCGGACGCCCTTGGTTCCTCGGGCGGTAGTCGGATCTTAAGAATCCACGTGCGTCTCAAGCGGGCCGCGATCGTGCTGGCACCTGTCCGCTGGACGAATCGTCCGATCGGCGTTCAGGGCGGGAGCCACGAGCATCCTCTCGGAGCTGTGTTCATCGGTTCGGGACTGGGGCCGCGGGCCGGAACAATCGATCCGATCAGCGCCTTCGGCTATTTCAACGTCGCCTGCACTGATAAGGTTCAACTGACGACCGCGGTGCTCCGCGTTTCCGCGCATTTCCTAATTCTTGAACTGCCCGCAATGCGCGCTCGTTGTCCCTGTGCGAGCTTAGACGCCGATTGCGCAGCGAGGACGGGTTCTCGGAGGCGTGGGCGAAACGCCGAGCCGCAGCGCGTGCCTCTGAGAGAGCAATCGCAAATCGCGCGCCGGTAGTTCTCATCACCAGCCAGATAACACGCGACCGGCTGGGCTTTGAATTCCCGCAGGAAGTCGACTTCGAATCCCTCTACGCAACGGGCGCCGTCTTTTTGCGAAGAGATCCGGCCCCCGTGCCGGGCGCCGCGGATTACCGCGATAGCGGCTCAGGCGGCGCTCTCTAGGCGGGGCGTCGCCGTGCAGATCGTCCCGGTCGACATCTCGCACACCATAAGCCCTTTGACGTCGGTGTGACGGACGTGTTCCGCGCCAAGGACGGATATTACGCGCTGGCCGAATGCGACGCGTCGTTGCTGGGCTCGGCTGCGATTTCGCATGTGCCAATTCTATCCGCAACGTGCGACGAACATCTAGATCGATAGCGACGCCACGCATCTTGGATGTCGGCATCGCCGCGGTCATCTACGAGGGATACGCTGTCGTTCGACGAGCTGCGCAGCGACATGGAAGACGACGCCGGCGAATGGTCCCGATGCCGTTGCTTCAATCGGTTTCGCGCGTTCGTCGAACATGAAGGGCAAGCCGTTCGGCCTCTTCTTTGGCGCTGGCGCCTACTTTGTCCGTGGCCTCGGAAGCCGACTTGATCGCCTGCTCCGTCGTACTCCGGGCCGAAACGAAGCTTTCCTTGGCGAGATTGGAACACAGCTCCCCAACGCGCGAGGCTCTGGTGAAGAAATTGCCATACGCATTTCGGCAGAACTCGGACTGAAGTTCCAGGACTTCGTCGACTTTCTGCGCCCGTAACAAATTCTCGAAATAGGCCCGGCCGTTGTCCAGGGATTGCTTGGAATATTCAGTCGCTTCCACCGCGAGCGCGGTGAGTCCTCTCGCCGTCGAATTGGCCGCGGAATTAAACGCCTCCAATTGAGTTTTCCCGAGCTTGCGAAGGTCATCGAAGTCAAGATCGGCCACTACCGCTCCCTCCAAGCTCGGTCGTATATCTAAATCACAAGGCGTGACGCCGCCTGCGAGGCAATCTTGGGAACGGCGCGCCTGCTGGCAAATCGGGGAATTTACGTAATCTATGACCTGACCCGTCACGGACGCGCATTACCGAGACGGCGCCCGCCAGCGACGTGCTGTGGGCTCTTCCAGCCCCGTCAGCGCCGTCATCGCACGGCAAGAACTTTCGATGGTTTACCGGACGACTGCGAGCCTCGTACCGCGGTTTGCCACCCTGGCTCCAGCCTTCAAAATGGCACACGCCTCAGCTTAGAGGCGGAGTTTCCATACCGCCATCGGGGCGGATCCTTGGTCCCGCCACATCGCTTTCCTCATGTCCGAATCTCCGCCTTTAATGTCCTTTCGGAAATTCGACCTGACTGCGAGTATCCGAGGCGCAAATTTCGCCTGCTTCGTGACAGCGAACCGCCGAGACCAGCTCGGGCCGCCGATATCCAAGCTTGCTATTTAGTCCGGAATAGCAACTGTTGTTGTCGATGAATGGCGACCTTCCGTCGCACAGCGCGGGTAGGATACCAATGCACACTGCGCTTCACCCCCTTTGCCGGGTCTTGGGCGTCGATGACGACCACGACGTCGCAGACAGTCTCGGCGCCTTCCTGGAATGCTTGGGCGTGGAGGTTCGGATCGTGTATTCGGGCGCGGACGCTCTCGCCGCCATCCCCGAATTCATGCCAGCCCTCGTTTTTTTGGATATCGCTATGCCGGTCATGAACGGACTCGAGACGGCGTCCCGGATTCGCCAGCTGCCAGAAGGAAAGGATCTCGATCTCGTCGCGTTGACGGCATGGGGCGACATCGCGACGCGAAAGGCGGCCCAAGAAATGGGCTTTGACCATTACGTCGTGAAGCCGATGCAAATTGACCTCGTGGAAGCTCTGATCAGCTCTGTCTGCGCCAGAGCATCGACAAAAAAACTCGACTGCTGATCGCATTCGACGAACATAAAATCCGACTTTGTCCTGCAATCTGCAAGACCTAGATTCGGGTCGAGCGATCGTCAGTGAACTCGAGCCAAAGTTCGGATTCATCGAGCCGTCGCGACCGCCACTCGCAGGAGTGCTGCCCATGTTTTCCGCGCTGAACGACTGGCTATTCGGCGCCTCCGGCGTAACACCGCATGGCTTCTGCCTTCTCTGGGAGACAGGACTCGTTTGGCTATTCGCGATTTCGGACACGGTGATCGCGCTCGCCTATTTCTCGATCCCACTCGCACTCGTTATCGTCGGCAAGCGACGAGGCGATCTTGTATATCGGCCTCTGCTATGGCTATTCGCCGGCTTCATTTTATTGTGCGGCGCGTCACATTGGCTCGACGTCATGACGATTTGGACGCCGATCTACGGCTTTCAAGGTATCGTAAAAGCAGCGACCGCCGCCGCATCTACGATCACTGCAATTACGCTGTGGTGGGCCTTGCCGAGTTTCCTCGCGCTTCCATCGTCCGATCAACTACACAAGGCCAATGTGGCGCTGATCGAAAGTGAGGAACGTCTGGCGCGTGCGAAAAAAATGGAGGCTCTAGGTCGATTGACGGGAGGCATCGCTCATGATTTCAACAATGTGTTGCAGGTCGTTGCGACTTCTATTGCAGTCATCGACCGTCAAAGCGCACACGCTCGACGGGGCGACATCAAACCCTCGGTCGAGGCAATAAAAAAGGCATCCATAACGGCCGCTAATCTAGTCAACCGTCTGTTGGCTTTCTCCCGGCGACAAGACCTCAAGCCTCGCGTCGTCGAGCCCGAGAAGCTCATTCTCGGCGTCGAGGACATTTTGCGACGTACTCTCGGGTCGGAGATCAAGCTCGACCTGCATCTCCACGACAGCCGATGGAACGTGATCTGTGATCCGTCTCAGCTCGAGAGTGTTCTGCTCAATCTCACGATCAACGCGCGGGACGCGATGCCGACCGGCGGCGCGGTCACGATCACTACGACAGACCTCACGTCGATTGCCGACCCGTCCGACCCAGAAGCTCAGATAGGCGATTACGTCGAGATAGAAGTGAAAGATTCCGGAGTCGGCATGAGCCCAGATGTGGTCGCCCGAGCATTCGAGCCTTTCTTCACGACCAAGCCGGCGGACAGGGGGACCGGCCTCGGGTTGTCGCAAACTTACGGTTTCGTAAGACAATCGGGCGGGTTCGTGCAGATTCAGAGTCGTCCTGGTGAGGGCACAAGCGTCCAGATATATATGCCAAAATGCACCGCTTCGATCGAATCGATCGGCGACGACAGTCCGGTTTCGGAAAACGTCGCAAACGAAAAACCGGAGCACTACGATACCTGACAGTGGCGTGCTCGGAGAGCCACCCGTTCCGGCTCATTGTACGCACACCTCGATCGGAGGTCGACGTAACTCGCTCGCCACTTTGTTCGGTTCGATTGCCACTCGGCGTAACCGGACAGTCCTCCCCCTGTCCAGCTACGCCGAGCCTTTTGTTTACGCAGCGAGTGTCGAAAATATATGGAGTTTTCGAACACGCGGCGCGCGATCGCTTTTCGCCGATTCGATTTACCCTTTCCAGGCCGAATATTTACCGAATGGGAGGGTTCGAATTCGCGTCAAGGACGCGCTTCGTGCGACGCTTCAGAGCCTCGATGTTCCAGAGGTTTGAAAAGGCGAGGACACTCCTATTTCGGAAGGCGATGGCGGATTACCCGGGGCCATCGTCGCCGCCTTCCTTAGACTTCAGGCCGGCAGATAGCGGGGCTTTTTTTTGCGATCTTTGGGAGAGGGAAAGCTACAAAATGGATTAAACTCGCGCGGCGCAATATGGGCGCCCCGAAAAGCGCGAGAGGATCATCGGCGAAGCTGTCGCGGATGAGATCAAACGCGAAAAGAGCGCGATCGTTTCGAGTATGGACGAGACGGGATCCTGCATCGGCGGCTCGATCTTCATCGAGCCGGTCGAAACAGCTGCCGCCAGGAATGATAGAGCGGATAGGTGTCCTCGTTCCCGTCCGTCACACAATCCTCGTGGGACCTGTGCGCGACACAGATCGAAGGGTCGTGCGGGTAATCGAGAACCAGCGCCGCGCCTCGAGCCAGGATTTCCGCCTCCCCGATGGGTTCCGGGCCAATTCGTTGTCCTCCCAGGACTTCTCCGTTCTTCACCGCGAAAACGAATATCGCGGGCCCGGGAAGTAGATGCCCGAAAATGCGAGACGCTTCCCGAGTGGTCAATATGATCGCATCCGGCGAGGCCCCATGCGGCCGAAGGATCATCCGCGGTAGGAGAGACTCCACTAGAGCTGCGCCTTGTTCAGATGGGAAGGATAGCCCTGCCTTCGAGCAAACAAACCCCGCGGTGAGCAAGTTGGCTTGACCATGAGGGCCCGCGATATGGAGCCCCTCGATCTAGCGACCCTAACCGCAGAACCGACGGTGGGCGTCGCAAGCCGCTCGCTGCCGAACTGCTACACCACCAGTGGGGGCATGACCCTGCTTACTTCCGCCTCCGTAAGCACAATAGACCCTGGAAAATCGCGTCGTAGCGCCGCTCGCGTAGCATCTTCGGTCCGAATAAAAGCGGAAAGACTGGAAAAGAACAGGCATGCCTTCCCTTTTTCCTCACTAGCGCCGACTTAAGCGTAGAAAAACCTCATTGACTCGAACGCCTTCGATGAATTACGCCAAGACCTGATTGGGAACACGCCCTGGTCAATGGATGAACTGCTCGCGCTGGTTCCCCGGTCGATACCTTTGAACACGTTTTATTCCCGAGCCCCAGTCTGAACACTCGATCGAGTCGCAGCGGCGCGGCTCTTCCGTTCATCGTAGCTCAACTTTTCTCTCGTATTTGATCATCTAAATGGGCGCTCGGACGGCGGTCTGGCGCGCGTCCGAATTCTTCTCTTTCTAATCCTTTTCAAAAGCGCAGCTGTCGCGCTCGGTGACGCAATGGAAGGCGGACAGACGGAGCTATGGGTCACAGCGCCATGACCCGCCGCGGATAGATTAATCTCTCGTTCTCGCTCGGAGTCCGACAGGGAGAGGGATATTATTCGTCGCGCGCGCGCCAGCCATCGCGCGCGACGGGGTCAGCGACGACCAAAGCCGCGTTACCGACGGAAATGCCGTACCCGCATTCGGCTTTCATTCATCGAGGCAGACGAGCAGCACTCGACAGATCGAAGGAGAGGCGATTGAAGACGTTGTTTTGGCTCCAGACAGGAGCGTGCGGCGGCGATACTCTCGCGATCCTCAACGCGGAATCGCCCAGCTTCGAACAGCTCCTGACTTCCTACGGAATCGAGCTTCTCTGGCATCCCTCACTATCGCATGCGCCAACCGCCCGCTTTGATCTGCTGCTCGACGCCGTCGTCTCCGGCGCGCAAAGGCTCGATATTCTCTGCGTCGAAGGCAGCATCGTCACGGCGCCGCGCGGCACCGGGCTGTACGACAGCTACAAAGGGCGAGCTCGGATGGAGATTGCGCGCACGCTAGCTGAACACGCGGATTTCGTCGTCGCAATGGGCACGTGCTCCAGCTTCGGCGGCATTCACGCTGCGAACCCCAATCCGTCCGATTGCATCGGCCTGCAATTCGATCACGACGCGCCCGGCGGCCTTTTTCCTGCGGCATGGCGTTCGCGCGGCGGCATGCCGGTCATCAATATCGCGGGCTGTCCGGCCCATCCTCACGCGATGACACAAACCCTCGCGGCGATCGCAGAGGGCGTGCCGCTCGGCCTCGACGCGCTCAACCGCCCGAGCGCTTTTTTCAGCTCGCTCGTTCATCAGGGCTGCACGCGCAATGAATATCACGAATATAACGTGGAAGACGTTCAATTGGGCGGCCACGCCTGCCTATTCTTTAACCTGGGCTGCCAGGGACCGATGACCCAGGCGGTCTGCAACAGCGATCTTTGGAATGGGGTGAGCAGCAAAACGCGGGCGGGCGTCCCTTGCTTCGGCTGCACGGCGCCGAATTTCCCACGCGAGGTCGATCTTTTCGCAACTGCGAAGATCGGCGACATCCCCCTGCGCCTGCCCGTCGGAGTCGAGCGCGCCCGCTACATGGCGTACAAGAACCTCGCCCGCGCTGCAGCGCCCGCGCGCGTCCGAAAGAAGGAAATGGACGTCTGACATGGCGCGAGTCGAGCTCAACGTCAGCCTCAATCGAGTGGAAGGCGATCTCGAAATCCGCGTGACGCTCGATAATGGCGTTGTCGCCGAGGCCCGCACCGTGGGCACGATGTATCGCGGCTTCGAGCAGATTCTCATCGGCCGCGCGCCGCGAGACGCGCTGGTGATCACTCCACGCGTTTGCGGAATTTGCAGCACATCGCATCTTTATTCCGCTGCGCTCGCCTTGGAACAAGTTTGGCGGACGTCGCCGCCGCCCAACGCCGTGCGAATCCGCAATCTCTGCCTGATGGCCGAAGGTCTTCAGAACGATCTGCGCCAAACATTTCTGTTCTTCGCCCCCGATTTCTGCAATGCGCGTTACGCGGGCGAGCCCTGGTTCGACGAGATAGCCGCAGCCTTCCAGCCGTTTCGCGGCGCGATCTATCTCGAGACGCTCGCCATGACACGGAAAATCGTGCAGGTCATCGCGCATTTCGGCGGACAATGGCCGCACTCCTCCTACATGGCGCCGGGCGGCGTCACGCTTCCGGCCGATTTGCGACGAATCTCCGCTTGCCGGGCCGCGCTGGACGAGGTCCAGCGGTGGTATGAGCGCCGCATCGTCGGAGCGCCGCTCGAACGATGGCTTGCACTCGACCGCGCAGAGGATTTCTTCGCTTTGCTCGAGACGCCTGCTCATGCAACGAGCGCTCTCGGGATGCTCAGCCGCTGCATCCGCGCGCTGGGCCTTCATCGTTCGGCTGCCGGCGCCGGACATATGCTGAGCTATGGCGCTTGGCGCGATCCGGACGCCGATACGACCGACTCCGGTACGACATTGCTTCCCTCGGGATTTTACGACGCCAACAGCAACGTGATCGCTCCCCTCGATCAGGCGCAGATCACCGAGCACGTCCGCTACTCATGGTTTCAACACTACGAGGGCGGCCGACATCCATGGAATGGCGAGACCATACCCAATTTCCAGCCGAGCGGCGATCGCTACACATGGGCCAAGGCGCCACGCTATGGCGACAAGGTCGTTCAGACCGGTCCGCTGGCGGAACTGCTCATCGGCGGCGATCCGCTGATCGGGTCGCTCTACGCTCTGGAAGGCGGCAGCGCCTGGTTGCGGCAGTTCGCGCGGACGCGTCGTGTCGCCCATGAATTCCTGCACGCACGCCGCATGCTCGATGCGCTCGCCGGCAATCTCGAAGGCGAACACTTCGTAGAGCCTGCCAACGAAACGGACGGCGAAGGGCACGGTCTAATTATGGCGGCACGTGGGGCTCTGGGCCATTGGGTCAAGATCAAGAACGGCGTCATCGAGAAATATCAGATCATCACGCCGACCGCCTGGAATGCCTCCCCTCGCGACAGTGCAGGTCAACCGGGACACTGGGAGCAGAGTCTTATCGGCGTCGAAATCAAAGACCTCGACGATCCGATCGAAATCGGCCACATTATTCGGTCTCATGACCCCTGCCTGGTCTGCACTGTCCATATGCTGGACACCGGCAGGAAGATCCACTTCAACGCATGAGCAGGACCCATCAGTGATTCGGCGGCACATCATCTTTTTTGGAAACCCATTACACGGGGATGATGGCTTCGGCGCGGCCGTCTATGCTCTGCTGGCGGCACGCGAGCGTCCTGTCGGTCTACGTTTGACGGAAGCGGGCGCGCCGGGTCCGGCTGCATTGGCGCTGTTTCAGGACTTTGACGAAGTCATTATCGTCGATGCTCTCTCCCCAGCAGGCGCGCCAGGGCGCATCAGCCGCCCGTCCGTCACCTCTATCATCGAGGAAGGAACGATCGCCGGACACGGTCAAGGCCTCGGCTATCTGCTGCGGGCGCTCATGGCCTTGCAAGAGGTCACGCCGCGGGTCGAGATCATCGGCGCCGAAGTCGCTGCCGTGACGCCATTTCGTTTGGAACTTTCGGCGCCGGTCGCTCGCGCGGCGGCCCAGGTCGCCGAACTGCTCGGCTCCTATTTCGAGGAGCGCGCTCATGTCTGACGTCGCTGAAGCGCTCGAAATCGAGAGCCTGCGCGCCGAGGTCGAGACATTGCGCCTCGCCAACGCCGCCCTTCAGGAGCAGTTGAGTATCGACGCGGCGGAGACCGACAAGATGCTGCGCACGCTGGAGCAGCAGGCCGAGGCGTTGCAGGACGCAAACCGGCGGCGTTCCAACCAGGCCGACTTCACCCAGCGTGTCATGGACACATCCAGCGCCTTGATGGTCGTTCTGGGACCAGAGGGACGGATACGGCAAGTCAATCGTCGCTTCGACGCCGAGTTGCGGATGGCGGAAGGCGAAATTGGAGGACGCGTTCTCGACGAATGGTTCCCGGCGGACGAAAGAGCCCAACTGGCGCAATCGCTCGGATGGCTGCCCTGGCCGGCGCACTCCCCGCTATTCGAAGCATTGCGTTCAGTGGGATCATACAGCGCCGAACACCGGTTGCTCGGCAAGGACGGGCGTTACCGCTTCTATTGGTTGGAGGCGAGCCTCCAACATGATCCCAAAGGAAAAGAGGAAGGCGCCGTCGTCTGCGCCACCGACATCACGGCGCTCAAGAAGCAGCGTGACGCGCTGCTCGACAGCGAACGCCAGCTCCGAGAGGCGCAGCGCATCGCTCAGTTGGGGCGCTGGGAGCTCGATCTCATCACCCTCGACATGGTCCATTGGTCGGACGAGCTGGCGCAAATGTGCGAACTGAACGCGCCACCAAAAGACTACGACGCTTTTCTCGCGCTCGTTCATCCAGACGAGCGACATGCGATCGACGAAGCCTTTCGCGCGTCGATACGAGAACGCAGCCTCTTCTCGTCGAGCTTTCGCCTCAACTTGGCGAGTGGACGCGCAAAATGGGCAGAATTGCGGGGCGTCACTCAATACGATGCGGATGGAAAGCCATTGCTTTCGACCGGGACATTGCAGGATGTCACCCCTCAGCGAACATCCGCAGAAGCATTGAGTCTCGCCGCGAGCGTTTTCGACACCAGCCTGAATGGGGTGGTTATCACCGACGCCGAGTCGCGGATAGTCAAGGCGAATCCCGCAGTCGGTCGCATTCTGGGCTACGCACTCGAGGACCTCATCGGAAAGCGGACCAGCGTCTTCAAATCGAAACGGCACGATTCCTCCTTTTACGAGGAGCTTTGGGCCAAGCTGAAACGCGAAGGTGAATGGCAGGGCGAGATTTGGGATCGTTGTAAAAATGGCGAGGTCGTTCCGCTCTGGCAGAGCATTTCGGTGGTGCGCGATGCACATGGAAATGCGAAAAACTATATTGGCGTCTTCTATGATCTGACCGAGCAGAAGCGCTCGGCTGCGCATATCCACCATCTCGCCTATTATGATTCGCTCACTGATCTACCCAATCGACGACTGTTCAACGATCGATGCGAGGCCGCCCTGAAAGCCGCCAAAAGAAGTGGAAAGAAACTCTGTCTGCTGTTTCTCGATCTCGATCGCTTCAAGAACATCAACGACACTCTTGGACATCCCACGGGCGATGAGCTCCTTCGCGCCGTCGCGGAGCGACTGACGCGGTGTTTACACCGAACGGACCTGGTCGCCCGACACGGCGGCGACGAATTCATCGTCTTGCTGCGCGACATCGACAATCCGCAGGAGGCTGAAAAGATCGCGCGTAAAATCTCGAGAACGTTGGCCGAGCCTTTCGGGATCGACGGGCACCGATTGGAGGTCCATACGTCCATCGGCGTCAGCTTCTATCCTGGCGATGGCGATGATCCCGCAACCCTGATCAAAAACGCCGACCTCGCCATGTATCGAGCGAAGGAGGAAGGGCGAGGGAAACTCCTCTTTTATTCGGCGGACTTTGCCGATCAGGCCAGAGAGCGGCTGTTTCTCGAAGGCGAATTGCGTGGGGCGCTCGAACGTGACGAGCTCTGCCTTCACTATCAGCCGCAATTCGCCCTCGCTGACGGTGTGCTCATGGGCTCAGAAGCGCTTATGCGCTGGCGCCATCCACAGCGCGGATGGATTCCGCCCGACGAATTCATCCCCATCGCCGAGGAAACGGGCCTCATCATCTCGCTCGGCGAATGGGCGCTACGCGAGGCCTGCCGTCAGACGATGGAATGGATGCGCAAGGGGCTCGGCCTGCATCGCGTGGCTGTGAACGTCTCTGGCGTCCAGATCGAAAACTCGGATTTTGTGGAAACGGTTGCCGACATTTTGATGGAAACCGGACTGCCGTCAGAATATCTGGAGCTGGAAATCACCGAGACCTATATCATGCGAAGGGCCGAGCAGAACGCGAAGGCGCTGGACAGCCTTCGCGCTTTCGGCTTGTCGCTCGCTATCGACGACTTCGGCGCCGGACAGTCCTCTTTAGCCTATCTGAAGCGCCTGCCCGTCAACAAGCTGAAGATCGATCGATCGTTCATCAGCGATCTTCAAGCTGGAGAGAATGGGGCGGCGATCACTCGCGCCATCGTCGCTCTCGGCCACAGCCTGCATTTGAAGGTTCTCGCAGAAGGGATAGAGACAAGCTTTCAAGCCCAGTTTCTCAAGGAACTGGGCTGCGACGACGGCCAGGGCTATTTGTTCGCGCGCCCAGTCGACGCCGACGGCATGGAAGGCATTTTTTTGCGCCTCGGCGCCGCCCAGCCCTTGACCCGCCTTTTGTCGAAACTAGACCGAGCGGAGCAAACGACGAGCCGCGCTTCGGCCACCTCGTGATCGAGGCTCGTGTTTCCGTCGATGACGCGTTCTCCGAGGCCTCGAGCGCGGTTTTTTTCCATCGAATTTTTGCTTTCGGAAAATTTCCGGAATCGAAATCAAGACGCCCCCCGACAAAATTTTTCGGCCGGCCAATGGAGTTGAAAATCGCCCTCGTCGACGAGAGAGGCATTGCGCCCGCCGTTCAAAGAGATCTTATCAGAAGCCCGATTGGTTCCCTTGCTCGGCCTAGCCGAAACGATCACGCGGAATCGCTCACGTCCGAGCTTAAGTAGGTATTATTTCGTATATTTCCGTTTTTTAACTGTCTATTCACGAAGATCGCCGCAGCCTCATGCCATTATCTTCTCATATTTTGGAGCACAACCATGTGGCGAATTTTCAACGCTTTCTGCATGCTGTCTGTTGTGGCTCTGCTCGGTTTGCATGACGGACAGGCGCGATCCAGTCCGGAACGGCTACAATGGCAATCAGACCACACGGATTGCGGCAAGCGAGAGCGCGGCGCACTCGACGCCTCCGCCAGCTTCTTCGGCGGCACGGCATCGGCCGGCCCAGTCTCGCATTGGTCTCCACCTGCCGAAATCGAGCGCGGAATTCTCGTTTGGCAGCCTCCTTGGGAGATCGCTCCCGCCCGGACCATCACCAACGTCGCCGGAACCTCGACCCCGCTTTCCGTGCGGAATTGGGCTCCCCCTGCAGAAATTGTCACGATAGCCAAGGGCCGCCGCTCGCCCGTCGCCAACCGCACTCGCGTCTGGCAGCCGCCGGTGGAAATCGCCTTTACGAAAACCGCCGACCTCGACGTCGAACCAGTCGCGAGCCTCGGTGTTCCCAACTCGTCCGAATTACCCGCCTCGGGATGGGCGCATCCAACCGAGATAGCGGCCGAGGAGCCCGCCATCGAGCACAGATCTTCGTTCACAAGCGACGCTCGCGACTGGCGGCCGCCGGCCGAGATCGCTTCGACGAAAGCCCTTTCCGATGACGTCGACGACATCACAGAAGCGGCCATTAGCGGTTCGCTCGGCCGGCGGCGTTCCAATTGGGCTCTTCCGGCCGAGATTTCCAAATTCTTGCCGCCTTCGCTCGGCTCCACGATCGCCAACGGCGCGCTGGTTTGGCGGCCACCGGCCGAGATCGCGAAATGAACCAAACGGCCGCTCCCGCGAAAACGCTGGCGGCCGTTTCTTCCCGGCATCGCAACACGCGCATCCACCGAACCAGGCGTTACTCGCCTGGGCAATGCGCCGTCTCGAAACGGCCCTGATGATCTCCCAAGTCCCGACAAAATAATCAGATCTCGCGCGGAAAGCGCTTTGGCTTTTATCATCGAAACGAAAACGTCGACACCGGCGAAGCAACCGGAATCGTTTGCACTATTTCGTGGGCAAGCGCCTCACAAAGGTGAGTGCAGCTTCCAAGATTTTGCGCCGTAATTCATCATCGCCGAACGCAATCGAACTCGCACGCACCCAACCCCGCATTCGTCGGCCGCGCGATATTATGGGAACGACGCCATCGCAATTCAACGCCCAGCCATCGTCGTCGGGATCAAGCCTCGCCAGCATGCCGTCGTAGCGAGCGCCGCACAAGAGGTTCCCATTCAGAAGAAACACACGCCCGCCGAACATCGCGCGTTCGGACAATGCTCGCTCTGCGGCGAGATCCTCTCGTAACAGCTCTTCGAGACCTTCATCGCGCGCCATTGAAAAATATTCTGCCATGCCGTCCGCACAAAGGGAAGAGAATAGCCATAGGTCTTTGCCGAGAACTTCGAGATCGCTCCGGACTCTCGTTGCGGGTCACGACATTCCCCTCGCGACGCATTCTGCGCCTTGCTGAGCGCAGCTGGTCAAGGGGACATAGGGGATTGAAATTGAGCCCAAGCGTCGTCAGGCTGCGGCCAGTCCGGCCGATGTTCAGACGGCCAGCCAGCCGCGCAAACCCGGCGGTGACCATCGCGACGAAGGGCAAGCGGGACGCTCCCGGGTCGCGCTGCGCCTTTCTCCCATCTGCGAGGAATCGTCGGCCCGTCGATCGGAGGCCCACTCTGGTGGGGTTAACGCATCAATGGCGTACGCGCGTCTTTGCGGCTTTTTGTACCGCCTCCTTTCTCGCTCGCACCCCTTTCGTCTGTGCCGCCTTGCATGCGGCGGCGGAACGGCCGACTGTTTTCGTCTCGGCGGCCTTTCTCGTAGCGGATGAGCGTTCCCCACGGGATCTAGTCCGCACAGCGTTCTCGGACTGTCGAGAAAGCGCCTCATGCGACACTGAATTCGCTTTTCGAACTCTGGAACCTAGGCTCAGGACTCATTGATTGAGATAGAAGGCGACAGTGGCGGCGATGCATACGGCCGAGAAGAAGGCGTGCGCGCATCGATCGTAACGAGTGGCGATGCGCCGCCAGTCTTTGAGCTTGGCGAAGAGGTTCTCGATCTTGTGACGTTGCCGGTAGAGCGCCTTGTCGTAATCGAGAGGCTTCTTACGGCTCTTCGTCGGGGGAATGCAGGGTTTGGTCCCGCGCTCCGCGAGCGCCTGGCGAAACCAGTCGCTGTCGTAGCCGCGATCGGCGATCAGGGCCGAGGACGGCGGCAGCGCCTCGAGCATCAGCCTCGCGCCTTTGTGATCGCTCATCTGCCCTTCGGTCAGCATCATGACGAGCGGCTTGCCGGCGCCGTCGCAGACGACGTGGAGCTTGGAGTTCAGCCCGCCTTTCGTGCGGCCGATACAGCGGGAAAGAGCCCCTTTTTTAGGAGGCTCGCCGCCGTCCGATGCGCCTTCAAATGAGTGGAGTCGATCATGATCCGCTCCGGTTTCGGCCCTTCTCCTGCGAGCGCGGCAAAGATGCGATCGAAGACGCCGAGCCGGCTCCATCGGATGAAGCGATTGTAGAGCGTCTTGGGCGGTCCATACTCCTTCGGGGCGTCCTTCCATTGCAGGCCGTTCTTGATAACGTAGACGATCCCGCTGACCACGCGGCGTGTCGTCCACCCGCGGCACGCCGTGCGCCAAGGGAAAATGAGGGGAAATTCGCGCCATCTGCGTTTCGCTCAGCAAAAACAAATCACCCATCAAAGCCTCCATATCGGAGACCTTGAATCACGCCTTACTCGAAATTAATAGGTCCTGAGCCTAGCGCTTGATGGTCGTATGCATAAAGACAAGCCGCGCTCGTCCATCATTTCCACGAGATCTCGACAGCTGCGATTGTATCGCAGAAACCAGCGCATACAGAGAACGATGATCTCACGTCGGAATGGCCGCCTTTTTGAAAAGATCGTTCGCACTCAGCATCACCCGTTAACCCCGCGTCGGGATGCGCCCATACACGGATTGTGTCCCGCTCACGCCGTTTGCACCAGAACCGCTAAAGCTGAAAAAGCGGCGCTGATCACGCGCAATCAGCTTGGGATCGAAGGAGCTGATCTCACCTCCTTAGCCAATAAGGCAAGAGTTCCGCAGGCAATCGGAAAGAACACGGTCAACGTGTTCGCTCGCGCACCGTTCTATACCACTTTGCTCTGTCATAGTTTTCCCATCGTTCTGGAATGAAAGCTTCCTCGCCGCCTCCGCGTCTACGACTGCGGAGATTAGCGCGGCTCGGTCGTTCGTTCCATCCAAAAGGGGAACCACGACCTGAGCTACCACGTCGAGTTCAATGCGTTCATGGCGTAAATTGGCGGAGCTCGTGGCCCCTGTAGCTGCGTCTTGCCGCAACATAGGGCATGCGATGGGGCGGACCGACAATACTCTTGCCGACTTCGTCGGGTCCACGGAAGGCGTTAAAATGTTGGCAATCAACATTTTGAACAGTCCATCGGCCAGGGTGGCGCGCGTAAGGATTTCGGAGGATTCTCCGAGTTCCGCCCCAAGTTCGTTTAGCGAACTCGACCCCGGCAGGCGTGCGATCAGAGTCTCTGTCGCTCTCCTCATTTTCGGATCGCTAGTCGCGAATCGCGCCCCGGTTCCATCCACGAATATATGCTGGCTATTCTCCTCGCGCGAAAAAGCGAAATCGGGGCGTGCGGAGAAATGCAGGTTCGCGATGGCCTCAGGGATCAAATGGCGAACGCATGATTCTGCACGATCCTTATGGACGAGAAGCGTTTGCCTAAATGTTCGACCTGTAAAAATATCGATATGCTGTTCCAGCGAGATAAGTTGATCGCCCGCAAGGGCGCGCAGCAATGGGGCGGCCGACGGAGTGATGTTTTCAGGAAGCATCGAGGAAAGGTCGGCTTCGCCGAGAAAGGCGAGACGTTGCGAAGCGGCCTCCTGCATGAAGTCGCTGAAGGTGCAGGGCTCGTTACAATCTTCGAGAAACTCATGGCCAATGTAGGAATCGGCCATCCCTTTCAGTTGAGCGGCTTCGAGGCGGAAGATTCGTCCCCAGTTGCTCTCGCACGCGGTGTTTTGCTCGAGGAATTCGAGCAACGAACGCGCTTTCGCGACTCGCGAGCGCAGGGAACCGTCCGAAGAGATGTGTAGTGCGAGGGCGTCCCGAACAGTCTGGCGGAGACGCCACCCAGGAAGCACGTTGTAGCTTACGAAAGCGATTCCATTCGGAGCGAGATTTTCTCGCGCTATGCGCAGGATCGCGCGGCGCACCGGGGCGGGTACCCAGCTGTAGACACCGTGACAGATGATGTAGTCGAATGCGCCGTCTTTCAGACTCAAGTCGGTCAAACTCTGCCGCCGCAAGCGGATATTGGAAAGGCCCAGTCGCGCGATGCGCCCGGAGCCTTCGTCAACCTGGCGAGGCGAAAGGTCGATCCCTAGAAAACGGCCATTCGGGTGACGTGCTGCGAGAGGGATCAGATTTCCGCCTGCAGCACAGCCGAGTTCGAGCACCCGCGCCGTCGCAGGTGGCGGGGACTCCAGCTTGAAGATTCTAGCGATCGCCGCGAGCCGGGCCGGATGGGTCTGAGGAAATGGATACGAAGCATAGGGGAGATCGTCGTAGGACGCGGCGTTGCGGGCGATTTGATTCTCGACCGTCGGCAGAGACCGCATGTTCGTCGTTCTCCAGCTCCTTCGATTCGCCTTTCTAGTAAGCCGACGGGGGCGAGCAAAGCGCGTCAAACTGCGTAGAGGGCGGCCGCTCATCTCACAAGCTGTGGCAAACGGGCATACCTACGTATATACGACAGAATTTTGCCGTTATCAGCAACACTTCATAAGTGTCAATACTATTAAATCAAGCGAATTGAAGCACACGTACGGTTGCCAGCGCGTCACATCACCCCGAAAATTACGAAGGTCTATCATTCCGAATTGACGCGAACTCAGCACGAACATTATGTTTGTTTCGGGCGCGTTTCTGTAGTGTTGCCATCCGCGAATAATGATCAGACCCCCCTTCGACTCGTCAAGGAAAGCTGCAGCCTTTGCTCCTTGTGACGATGCCTTTGCAACATCTGCTGATGGAACGATTGTCTCGGAGATGCGGACAAAAACCCCACCGATTCGTGAACACTGCAGCCCAGAAAAGACACTGTCATTGATCCCCAATTGGACAGTAACTCAGAGTTCGTTGTCCGTACTATCTTTATAGCCGCCGCCTCAGAGCGGCATTTCATGGAGACATATTCATGCTTTCGGGTCCAAAATTCATGAAGCGCAGCTCACTTCGTCACTCATTGTTCAGTGGCGCAGCCATGCTGACGACGGCCATCCCTTTCGCGCCATCGCCATTTGCGCTCGGTGGCGCGGCGGCGGTGACAATCGGGATCACGCTTGCGGCTTCGCCAGCGAATGCGGTCATTTGCACAAATGCGGGCGCCGGACCAGCTGTCGCAGGCAATGATAGCAATCTCGCCGTCAACACTGCCTGCGGTACCGGCGCAGTGGCGGGTCCCACCGTGGACGGCACGCCAGGCAACACTGCACTCGGGTCGGGGGCCTTTGCCGATGGCGATAGCACCGCCGTAGGCACGAACTCGAAAGCGACAGCGGCAGGCGTCGCAGTCGGCACGAATGCGAATGCGCCGGCCTTCGTGTCGACTGCGGTGGGTTTCGGTTCCAATGCTCTCGGCACGGCGGACGCCGCTTACGGTTTCGGCGCTAAGGCGGACAGTAGCGCTGCGCCGCTCAGCGGGGCTGTCGCCGTGGGGTTCGGAGCCAATGCGACCGGTGGCGGCACGGTTGCGATCGGCGGTCTCGGCGTGAACGGCGCGCCGGCGACACAAGCTCAAGCGCTCGGCAACGATAACACCGCGGTCGGTGCAAGTTCGCTCGCCGGAGGAAACGGGGCCGTACAAGCTTCTGCTTTCGGATCCCAGGCGGCCGCGACCGGTACAAATTCAGTAGCTGTCGGATTCCAGTCGAAAGCCGTCAATGTGAATGACGTCGCGATTGGCGGGCTCGCCAATTCGAGCGGCGGTGGTGTGGCGATCGGCGCATTCGCGAACTCCACGGGCACGAATGCGGTGGGCGTCGGTCCGGCGTCGAACGCGACCGGAACTGCGGCGGTAGCCGTGGGCAATCTGGCCAATGCCAGTGGCGCGCGCAGCACCGCTCTCGGTTTCAACACCAAGGCGACCGGGCAGGACGCGACAGCGCTCGGGGACGGAACGACAGCCTCCGGCGCGTTCTCCACCGCGATCGGCGGCTCTAACGCCAAAGCAGTTGGCTTAGAAGACGTCGCAATCGGCGCCAACACGGTGGCGAATGGCACCTTCTCCTCAGCGGTCGGCAACAACAATCAGGCCAACGGCGTTCAGGCCAGCGCATTCGGCAGTGGCAATACGGCTTCGAGCGCGACGTCGACAGCTCTCGGTGCGAATAACACGGCCTCTGGGATCTCCGCGACGGCCATTGGCCAAGGCAACACGGCGAGCGGCGCCAACTCTTTCGCCGCTGGCTCCGGCAGTACAGCCTCGGGAACGAACGGCATCGCGATCGGCAAGAGCGCCGTCGCAGGTCCCGGAGCGGACACAATCGCCATCGGCACCAACGCGAGGGCGACGAACTCGGTCGCGATCGGCCTCAACGCCTCGGCAGCCAACGGCGGCACGGCGATCGGCGATAATACGGTCGCCACTGGAACGCTTTCCACCGCTCTCGGCAATAATGCAAAAGCGACGGCGACGAATTCGACTGCGCTCGGCAACAATGCTCAGACGGCCGTGCAGAACGAGTTCCTGCTCGGAAACGCAGCCAACACCTATACCGCTCCCGGCATAACTTCTGCCGCGAGTTCGGCCAGACAAACCGGCCCAACCTTCTTCACGACAACCGATGCGCAGGGTCATCTCGCTACGTCGGCGTTTGGTCCTCAAGATATCGCCGCTCTTCAGGGGCAGGTATATGAGTTGAACAGAGGCCTCCGCCGCGCGTATGAAGGGACGGCAATCGCCTTGGCCGCCGCGACTACTGCGCTGCCGGACAACAAAAATTTTGCCGTTTCGGCTCACTGGGGTGGCTTCCGCGGCGAGAACGCGATCGGCGCGACGGCTTTGGCTCGCGTGACAGAAAATCTGATTGTGGACGGCGGCATCGGCGTGGGTCTATCTCGGGGCGGCGTCGGCGGCAGAGTAGGCGCAACCTTTGCGTGGTGAAATTTCGGAAGGTGTTTAATGACCAGATCTCGTTTGAGTGTTTTCTTTTCGCTTGCGGCCTTTTTGGCCGCAAGCGTTTCGTTCACGCATGCGGAAACGCAAAAGCACCAGCCCAAAGCGGCGCAGATCGACAAGAACGGAGTGATGATCTTGATAAGATCGACGCTCATAGCGCTCGATCAGGGGAATAAAACCGGCAATTACACAGTGCTGCGCGATATCGCAGCGCCCGGCTTCGCGGCCTCGAACAATCCGGCGCGGCTCGCAGAAATTTTCGCCAACCTCCGTCGGGAGAAGGTCGATTTGTCCGGCGTACTCGTGCTCGAACCTCAACTCACGACCTTGCCAGAGTTGGACGAGCACGGAATGATGCATTTCGCTGGCGTATTTCCCTCCGTCCCTTTGCAAGTCAATTTCGAACTTCTATTCGCCCCGGTGGATGGGCAGTGGAGGCTCTTCGGAGTTTCGACAAATCTCGGCTCAGCGACTCCTGTGGCCCCTCCAACTCCGGAGGCCGCCAACGCGGCGAAGCCGGGTCCGACAGCGGAGCGTAAGCCAGTCTCGGGCACATCTGGTTCGAGGCCGTCCTTGCCAGCGCGATAAACTCTGATTTTTAAAAGGCGTCTCCAAGAGGCTCTGGTGCAAACGGCGTGAGCGGGACGTAATCCGTGTGTAGGCGCATCCCTACGCGGGTGTAATCGGGTTGATGCTGAGTGCGGACGATCATTTCAACGGCGGCCATTTCGACCGCGAGATCGTCATTCTCTGCGTGCACTGAAATCGGCGATATAAGCTCAGCTTTCGATATCTCGTGGAAATGATGGACGAACGCGGCTTGTCTTTATCCCATATGACCATCATACCTCGACCATCACGCCCTGGGTTCAGCGCTATGTTCCAGAGTTCGAAAAGCGGTGGAACCGCTTCGCGCGCCGGGTCGGCGGATCGTGGCGCGTCGAAGAGACTTACGACAAGATCAAACGCCGATGCTATCTCTACCGCGCGGTCGACCAGACATGAAACGGTGGGCCTTTTGCTACGCACCAAACGAGATGTCTCCGCTGCCCAAAGCGTTTTTCCGTCGAGTCTTCGCTAGGCAAAGACTCCCGCCGCGCAAAATCACGCTCGACGGATATCAGGCGTCACATCGTGCAGCGCGCGAGATCGTGTCCCAGCGCGTGGTGTAGCTGGATCGAGGCGGACACTGAGATTTCCGCCTTTGGCCGGCAGGAACAGGCGGTCACGGCGGACAGCCTGACGATGGGATCATCGCTCAAAGACGCGATGGTTTCCAGCGTCATATAGCGACCGCGCTGCACGGCCGATACGTCGTTTGTCGCGAGCGGGATCGCGCCGACGAGACGGTGTCCTCGTCGGGAAAGATGCCGACGACCTCTCTGCGGCGTTCGATCTTCGCCATTCACCCGCTCGAGACCATTCGTCGAATAGATCTTCTGCCAATGGTCCTTGGGAAAGGTCATATATCCACCTCCCTCCGTGTTCGTTCCTGCGACATAACAACAATTGCCGTGGAGTGGTTCCTTTCGAAAGCGAAGCACCAAGAGCGCGCCTGCTGGGGCCTCGCAGAGTAGCTTCAAGTCCAACGGTCGTTGTCACGGAACGGACGGAACCTCTCATTGAGAGCGGTCGTTTTCCAATGGCGCATCGACGATGTCCCAGAGCCGAAGCGTGGCCTAGAGCGCCGATGATGGGATCCCACGCGCCGCCGTCGACTTCGAGGAGAGCATGATGAAGTTGGCGAATTCCTCCCGCCGCCGCGCCTTTGCCCTAGCCGGGGGCGCCGTCGTCTCGTCCTGCGTCGCATTCGCGCCCGCCCGGGCCGAGGGGGCGAAAAGCCCCTGCGCCGAATATGCCGGCCTCTCGTTGCCGGAAGGCTTCTGCGCCACAGTGTTCGCCGACCATGTCGGACATGCGCGCCAGATGGTGGTCGCGCCCAATGGCACGCTCTATGTCAACAGCTGGAGCGGAGTCTATTACGGGAACGACAAGCCGCATGACGGCAGATTTCTCGTCGCGCTGAAGGATACGAAAGGGAGCGGTAAGGCCGACATCTCGCTCCGCTTCGGTCCGAGCGTCACCGAGGGCGCGCATGGCGGAACCGGCATCTGGCGCTACAAACATTGGATCTACGCCGAAGCGAACGACAAGATCGTGCGCTATGACATCGGCTCAGGTCCGCCGGCCGCCGATGCGCGCCCGGAGATTGTCCTCTCCGGCATGCCGATCACCGGCGATCATCCCATGCACCCCTTCTCTATCGACGGCGAAGGCAATCTCTTCGTTTCCATGGGATCGGCGACCAATGACTGCGAGGCGAAGAACCGGATGCCGCATTCCGTCGGCAACGACCCCTGCGCGGAGTTGGAGACGCGCGCCGGCGTCTGGCGCTATCGCGCGGACGCGCTCAGTCAGACCTTCTCGCCGAAAGAGCGCTATTTTTCGGGTAGTCGCAACACCGAGGGCTTTGATTTCGACTCGGCCGGGCGTCTCTTCGTCACACAGCACGGTCGCGACCAGCTGCATGAGGACTGGCCCGAGCTCTTCACCGCCGAACAGGGCTTCGAGCTTCCGGCCGAACAAATGATGATCGCGAAGCAGGGCGCCTGGTATGGCTGGCCAAACTGCTACTTCGATCCGCGCCGCCGCAAGCTCGTCCTCTCGCCGGAATATGGCGGTGACGGCGAGAAGATCGGCGTATGCGAGCAGGCGGAGGCGCCGGTCGCATATTACCCGGCGCATTGGGCGCCGAATGATCTGAAAATCTATAGTGGCTCGCTCTTCCCGAAGGCCTATTCGGGCGGCGCCTTCATCGCCTTTCACGGCTCGTGGAATCGCGCGCCGGGGCCGCAGGGAGGCTATAATGTCGTGTTCCAGCCGCTCGCCGACGGCAAGCCCACGGGCGATTACATCGTCTTCGCCGACGGCTTTGCCGGGCGCTACAAGGAGCCGGGGCGCGCCGCGCATCGGCCGAGCGGGCTCGCCGTCGCCCCCGACGGTACACTCTTCATCTCCGACGATCAGGCCGGACGCATCTGGCGCGTGACCTATGTCGGCGACAGGAGCGCGCCGATCGCCGCCGCGCCGGCTGTCCACGCCCTATCGGCCGCGTCGCCCATGGCCGAGCCGCCCGAGGGCGTTCATCCGGACGCCTCGGCGCAAAGCGTGCTCCCGGTTCCGCCCGGCTCGAGCGCGCAAGAAGTGGCGCTCGGCAAAAAGATCTTTCACGGGGAGGCGGGCGGCGCAACATGCGCTGGATGCCATGGCGCGGATGGCGTCGGGACGCCGGTCGGCGCGGCGCTGAACACGGGCTCATGGCTCTGGTCGGACGGCAGCCTCGCGGGACTCACCAAGACGATCGAGGACGGCGTCACTGAGCCCAAGCAACATACGGGCGCCATGCCTCCGCTCGGAGGGGTCGCACTGTCGAAAGCGAACATTGAGGCGGTCGCCGCCTATGTCTGGGCGCTGGGGCATCGATCCGACCGCCGATGAAGAGAGTCGTCTCGACGGAGCGGCGATATCGTGACGTTGAGCAGCCGACGAGGGCGGCAATTGCGTCCGGATGGGGAAGTCGCGAAGAGCTTCTTCGCCGCTCTCACAACCGCCGGGCTCGGCGCGGTTCCGGAGGAGTTTTCCGTCTCGGCCGCGCATCAGATCGTCTCGCGCGACATTGTCGATGAGATCGGCGATTTCATCCGTCGCTTCGACAGGATCACGGCCGGCGAGCAATGGCGCGCCGCGGTTCGTCGCGAGGCGCCCATGGTCGCGTCGCGCACGAGCCCGGAGGTCTGTTTCTTCAGCGCATGGGATTTCCATCTTCCGCCCGAAGGCGGCTGGTGGCTCATCGAGTTCAACGACAATGGCTCGGGCCTCCTCCTCGCCGCCGCGATCAACCGTCTCTATTTCGAGCTCGGGGGAGCGATCGACGGCGCCATCGAGCCGCCGCCGACCTTCGCCGATGTCGAGCAGCGCGTCGTCAAGAAGGTGGAGCAGGAGGCGAAAGCGTATTTTGGAGAAGAGGCCGCCGACAATTCGATCCTCATACTGGATGATGCGCAATCTTTGCGCGACGGCAGATTTCGACGAGAGCTGCTGTTGCTCTCTGACCTCCTCGGACGGCAGGGTCGGCGAGTGCGTCTCGGGGCTCCCGGAGACCTCCGGTCGGACGGTCGAAATTTGCTGTTCGATGGACAAATATTCAATTTCGTCGTCAATCGCTCGACCGATTTCTTGTGGGAATCCGAAGAGCTCTCGGCTCTGCGCGATGCGCACCAGAGCGGGGTCGTCTACGTTACGCCAAATCCCTACTCGACGCGCAGCGACAAGCGACTGCTCGAATGGCTGTCGCTTCCGCAGCGGGATGACGAATTGGGGATTTCTCTGGACGACCGGCGCATGTTACGCGAGCACGTTCCGGAAACGCATGTCCTGCGCCGCGAGAACGTCGATCGGCTCGCGCGCGAGAAAAGCGATTTCGTGTTCAAGCCTTTGCACGGCTTCGCTGGACGCGGCCTCCTCGCAAGCGGCGAGGTCGGACGCACGCGCTTGCGGCGCCTCATGAGCCATGGCCCGGGTTATGTCGCGCAAAGGCGGGTTGCGAAGTCGACGCTGGAGGTCGACGACACGACGCTTTGGATCGATCTTCGGGTCTGGGCCTATCGGGAAGAAATCACACTCCTTTCCGGCAGAGCGTCGCGAAGGCAGGATCGGCTGGACCTCGCTCATCCCGGCGGCTTTCTGCCGACTTTTTGCTCCTGAACATTTGTCGAGATCGCTCTCGACGGGTTGCACGCGGCTGCGATCTTCGGCCGAGATCGCGCCCCATCTGACCCACTGGCCCCCTCGAAAGATTTCCCTAGCTGAAAGGGTCGACGTTCCGATGCTCTCTTGGCGGCGGCTCAGCAAAGGGAAAGCGGCCACGCACGGCGAGCGCGAGCGCGCCGAAGGGCTTCTGCGCCGATTTCGCGAAATGCTGCAGCCCTCGCCAATGCGACATTGACACGAATTGGCGATACGGACGGGGCCTTATTTTGGCATTTCAAAATTTGGAGGTTGCGGATAATCTTCGTCCGGCTTCTCCGAGAGGACGGAGATAACGATGATAAAAATCGAGCTAGAGCGCGCCGTTGCAACAGACTTGATCGATGTCCTGGAGCGACGTCTAGAGGTCGTTCATGCCATGGAAAAGACCGGCGAAACGAACCTAGCCGATGAGTTCGAACGGGAAAAATCGGCGATAATCCCGGCGCTGATCGCTTTGGAAGCGGCGTTGAAGATTCCGCCACATCAATAAAGGCTCGGCTCGTCGTCAGCCGTTTAAAACGAGGTAGTCAATTTCGTTTGCCGCCGCGGATTACATTGTAGTCGAGGCATGTTTGTCATTCGAAAAGTTCATTTTCCGAGGCTATCGCCGGGAGTGACTTCCTTCACGAGGGAGGCGAGCTTACGGCGCAGTTCCTCTGCGCCGATCGGCTTGTGGAGCATTTCGAAGCCATTAGCATGGGCGTCGGAGATGCGCGCCGGGTCGGTGTCTCCGGTCACGATCAGAGTAGGTATGGCCCGGCGGGCGCGCTCGCATATCCGACGGGCGACGACAGCGCCTGTTTGGCCAAGCCCCAAATGGTAGTCGGTGAGAATGGCGTCGATATCCGCTGCTGCTTCCGCGACGATGGCGAACGCATCTTCTCCCGTTTCGGCGGCTAGAACATCGTATCCCCAACCTTCGACCATTGTAAGCAAGCCAGCGCGCAAGGCGGCATTGTCTTCGATCAGCAGAATGCAGCGCCTTTCTCGCACCTGCGGATACATCCCTCGTCGCGCGACCTCGTCGAACGGCAGGAGGATAGAAAAGCGTGAGCCCCGGCCGACGTTCGACGTTACTCCGACTTCCGCGCCGATAAGTCGGGCGAGGCGGGCCACGACCGACAAACCGAGACCTAGGCCCTGCGCGCGATCGCCGACGGAGCCGCCGAGGCGATAGAATTCTTCGAAAATCAACTCCTGCTGTTGAACCGGAATGCCGACACCTGTGTCGATCACCTCGACCGCGAGCCGTTCGGATCGACGGCGCGCCGCCAGCAGAATGCCCCCACGCGCCGTATACCGCAGCGAGTTTTCGATTAGATTGCGGATCATGCGTTCGAGCAGAACCGGATCGGCTCGAACGTGTCGCGTCGATCCACGGAAAAGAACGACGCGCAGCCCTTTATCGGCTGCTGCGAGAGAATATTCTCGCGACAACCGGCTGAGGATCTGCGTAACATCGACGGCTCCCATATGAGGCGTAACGACGCCGGCGTCGAACTGGGAAATATCGATCACGCCTGTCAACAAGCCATTCAGGCCGGTCAAGGCGGAATCCATGATTTCGAGCGCTTTCGTGACGAGATCTGGAGCATCGTTACGGCGCTGGAGCAGCGCCTGCGCTAAAACCAGGGACTGAACAGGTTGACGTAGATCGTGGCTTACCGCCATCAGGAATTTCGATCGGGCGAGGCTAGCTCGTTCGGCCTCGGCCTTGGCCCGGTCCGCCGCCTCGATCGCCCCGCGTAAGGCCTCCTGCTGAACGAACAGACGCACGAAGACCTGGACCTTGGCGCGCAACAATTGGCTGCTGATCGGCTTGATCAAATAGTCGGTCGCGCCCTCGGCATAACCGCTGAGCGCATCCTCGGCGGCGATCAGAGCGGCGGTGAGGAGGATGATTGGCGTCTTCGCGGTTCTGGGATTGGAACGAAGCCTTGCGCAGACTTCGCGTCCATCCATGTCGGGCATTCGGACGTCGAGGAGGATCAACGCAAATTCATGCACGAGCGCCCGAGATAGGGCATCGAAGCCGCTCGATGCTTCCTGCAACTCGACCGCGACCCCATTCAACGCCTTACGAATGGCGTGGCGAGTCGGCCCGTCGTCGTCGACGATCAGAATTTTGATCGTGGATGTCATTAGCGGATCTGTGTCGAAAGAATTGGCCATTGTCAGACGCTCACTCGCGGCCGCATCCTCACGGGCTTTCGGTAAATTCGATAACAATCCTGCACGACGTCGAAGTCCTCAAGCGTTCCAGCGGCGTCAAAAATAGCTTCCGAGCGACCCAATAACAAGTATCCACCGCGCTGAAGGCTTCTTTGGAAAAGATCGAGGCTACGCTCCTGCAATTCAAGGCCGAAATATATCAAAACATTGCGGCAAACGATGAGTTGGGCTTCGAGGAAGACATCGTCGGTTACGAGGTTGTGCTGTACGAACTCGATGGAGCATCGCAAGCCGTCCGCCACGACGATCTGGTCGCCGCGGGTATTGAAATAATTCTCGAATTCGCGGACGCCGCCGCTCGCAGCGTAGTTGCGCGTCCAGTGATCGAGCTCGCACTTGCCCCAGACGCCTGCACGGGCGGCGGCCAAGAGGTCGGCGTTGAAGTCGGTCACGATCAGACGCGTCCTGGCGGACAATCCCAGTTCGTGGAGCAGGATCGAGAGGGAATAGGTCTCCTCTCCGCGCCCGCAGCCGATCTGCCAGATATTGACGCGCGGAAAGCTTTCTAATTGAAGAACGATCGTTTCTCGCAAGTAGCGCCAGACTTCTGGATCACGGAAGAACTCCGAAGTCGGTACCGACATTCCGTGGATGATCGACCTGGCAGTACGCTCGTCGGAAAGGATGGGCGCCAGAAGATCGAGCGCGCGAGCCGCGCCATGCGCTTCGCAGAGACGGGCCAGACGACGCTTGACGCCCGACAGTGCGTATCCCGTGAAGTCGTAACCCCAGCGTCGCTCGAGCGCTGTCAGAACGAGCGATACCTCGACGTCTTCGATCTCACCGCGCCTCACGAGCCTTTGCGTCAAGTCAGCCATCGGCCCAGCGCCTCCAAAAGACGTTCGGAATCGATCGGCTTTGCTAGATAGTCCGACGCGCCCGATCGGAGGCATTGCTCGATGTCTCCGGGCATCGCCTTGGCTGTGAGCGCGATGATGGGCAGGCGGTCGAAAAGGGAGCGTATGCGACGGATCAATTCGTATCCATCCATATCCGGCATCATGATGTCGGTCAGGACGGCGTCGAAGTTTGCAGAACCCAAAAATTCTAGCGCCTTGGCGCCACCGGAGGCGACTTCGATGTCGAAACCCCTGGCGCGTAGGCTTTTGGTGAGCGCGAGCAGATTGCGCGGGTCGTCATCCACAAGCAGCAAGCGATGACCGCGAACCAGAGTCGGAGCATCGAACATGACCTTCTCGTTGTTCGGTTCTTCGATGGCCTGGAGCACCTCCTCGCGTAGTCGACTTTGTACACGCCCTTTGAAAACCACGCTCTCCGCGAACGTGCGCAGCTGGTAGATGTCCTCCGTGGTCAGGTCATGAGCAGAATAGACGACGACTGGAGGATGGCCCCCCGGCTCGGAATGGACACGCTCCAGCAGAGTGAACCCGGACATATCAGGGAGCATCAGGTCGAGGATCACCGCGTCGAAATGAGTGTCGGTCAGCCGGTGTATGGCTTCATCTCCCGAGCCAGCGACGACGATGTCGATGGCGTCGCGCCGGAACAGCTTTCGAAGCGCCTGCGCATCGATGGCATTGTCGTCGACGACGAGGACGCGGTGGCGTCCAGACGGAGGAAAGCGACTGTCGAGCATTGTCGACAGCGCGGCAAAGACGTCATCTCGTTTGACCGGCTTATCGAGGCTTCCCATCGCGCCCGCGGATTTTGCCGCACGAGCGTCGTCGGTGCTGGATGCAATGACGTAAACGGGAACCCGGGCGCTGTGAGGATCCGATTTCAAGTGCCGCAATGCCTCCGGCCCGGGCATGTCCCTAAGGTCGAGATCGAGAAGAATCGCGGTCGGCGAAGCCTGCTTCGCCACAGTCGAGGCGCCTTCACCGCTGTCTGCGAAGACGACGCTATAACCGAGTCCGGTAACGAGTTCGCCGAGTATCGCCGCGAGATCCGGGTCGGGCTCGACGAGTAGGATCGTCGAATCGGAGGCTCCGGGCCTCTCTTCGGGACTCGGATCGGGAACCATTCTGGTGTTGTGCTCCGAGCCGAGCCTTTCCTCCGCCTCTGATGCTGGCCGGACCGGCAGAAATACGGAAAAAGCGCTGCCCGCGCCGGGTGTGCTCGCGACCTCGATCTGGCCGCCCATCAGCGTCACGAGGTCGCGACTGATCGTCAGACCGAGGCCAGTCCCGCCATAGCGGCGGGAGGCGGCGCCGTCCGCTTGTTGGAAGGCGCTGAAGACAGTTTCGATCTGGTTCGGCGCGATGCCGACGCCCGTGTCCGACACTGTGAAGCGAACCCCGCCCTCGGCTGGCGACGTCACAACGCGCACCTCACCTCGATCGGTGAATTTCACAGCGTTTCCGACCAGATTGAACAGAACTTGGATGATGCGTCGACGATCGGTGCGAATAACGGCTGGCGTCGCAGGATCCGTTTCGACGATCAGTGCGACACCCTTGCGTTCGGCTTGCGTCGCGAATGTCCTCGCCACAGAAGTCAGCGCCTCGTCGAGACGGACGTTTTCGTCGAGGAGCTCCAGCTTTCCGGCCTCGATCTTAGACAGATCGAGAATGTCGTTGATCAAAGCCAGCAGATGGTCGCCGCTCTCGCCTATGACTTTCGCCGACTCGACGTGATCGGCGCCGAGCTTGTCGTCCTCGGCGAGCGTATTGGCTAGGATCAGTATGCTATTGAGAGGCGTGCGCAGTTCATGAGACATGTTGGCGAGGAACTGCGACTTGTAGCGGCTCGCTTCGGCTAATTCGTCGGCGCGGCGTTCGGCCTCGAGCCTGGCGGCTTCGAGCTCTCGGGCTTGTGCCTCCAGCCGATGTGTTTTTTCGGCCAATTGATCGTTGGCGACCTGGAGCTCTTCCCGTTGAAGGCGGAGCTCCTCTTCGGATGTTTGTAGCTCATCCGTTTGGGCTCGCAGCTCCTCGGCCTGCACGCTGGTCTGCGCGAGCAGCGCGTTGGTTTTCAGATTGCGCTCGAGCAAGCCGAGGTTGAGCGCGACGATGGGGACCACGAGATCGAGCAGCTCTCGATGAACTTCAGTGACATGGCCGTAGCGGGCGAATTCGATGACGCCCAACACCCCTTCCGCGGCGCTGACGGGAACGCAAGCGACAACATCCGGTGTCCCCGCCGTCAGACCGGACCCGATGACATGGCTGCCGGGCGGCAAGTCCGTGATGACGATCATCCGCCCAGTCGCGACGCATTGTCCAGGTAAACTTTCGCCCTTCGAGAAGGATCCGCGCAACGCTCGGCTCGCGTCACAGGCATAGGCGCCGGCAACGTGAAAGCGTTCTCCTCCGGTCTCCCGGACATAGAAAAGAGCCAGACCCGCTGAAAGATGCGGAGACAGAAAGTTCAACAGTGTTTCGGCGAATGCCGACGGAGTGGTCGCGAGCTGCAGGGCGACCGAAAGCTCCGCCAATTCGGCGTTCAGCGCTCGGCGTCTCTCTCGACGGATTAGCGCCTCTTTGAAGAATTGAAGAGCAGCCGCCATGACACCGATCTCGTCACGATGATCTTGCGCAGGGATGGCGACGGCGAGATTGCCGTCCGCCAATTGGCGCATGGCTCCCGTCATGGCCGTGATCGGACGAATGATCGCCGCGCTCATGAGAGCCGCAGCAACCAGACCGGACAGGATGGCGACCGCCGATACCACTACCGCGGTCGTCGCCGTCTGCTCGACATCTGCGCTGGCGCGTGGCCCCAGGTCGTCCTGCCTGGCGAGATTGGCGAGCCTCATCGTCTCGATCGCCGAGTCTATGGCTGGCCCCTGTCTATCCAACATATCGCGAAGCAAACGATCTCTCTCACGCGCATCCTTGCTGTCTTGTTCGCCTGCTCGCGGCTTTCCGAGCTCTGCCACCTCGACAAAGGCCGCGACATAAGCGCGTCCATCTGCTTCGATTCGATTTAAGACCTCGAGCACATGCCGATCCTCGTCGAAGAGCCTCGTCGCCTCGGTAATCGTTGGGCTCAACCGAGCAGCATCGTCGCGCAGTCTACGAATCGACTCTTCTCGACCTCCGAGGAACCATTCTCCGGCGTGCAAACGGGTTTCGTCCAGATTGGTTTGGATACGAGCGAGCGCGTTATTCTGGCGCGCCAATCGCCGATACTCGACGAAGTCTTTCTTGGCAGCGGTGAGGCCCTGATACGAGACGGTAGCGACCGCGATCAAAAGGCAAATGAGGATGCCGAAGCCAGCTGCAATCTTTGCGGCAACACTGAAACGACTGAGAAAAATCATGACTGGCCGCTGCTGCTGTCCGCCATGTGATCGGCGGAATGGGTTGCCGTACTGGCGGAACCGCTACTATGCTCGCGTTGGCCGAACCTGTCACCCTTCTCGGGTTCGACGCTCGCTCAGCCCTCCACGACGGGAGTTCCGCCTCGATGAAAGCACTCGGATCACGATCAGTCCGAGCCTAACGAGAATGATTTTCGTATCAATTTGTTTTTTTATAACCGGCCATCCTCGAAGCTCATACGAACCATACATCGTATTTTTGTCATTTTTTGGAGCATAATCCATATGACGACTGTTCAATGCTCTAGGCACGCGGTCGGTTGTGGCTCTACCTTCTACTCACACGCCGATCTTCTTTCTGCTCATCACGAGCCGTAGGGGCGCAATCACGGCGAGCGCAATGCACCTCGCCCACAACGTGGGGTGACCCAATGATCACTGCGGGTCAGACCAAGGCAACCTACGAAAGCTCCGTATCGGCATTCCTATGGCTCGCTGAGCGCTCGCTCCGTTTCCAGTCGGCAGGAACCTTTTGTCCCGCAACGCGTTGTCCCCCACTGCCTTTCAATCATACGGCTCGCGTGGAGAGGCGGATTGGATCGAAGACGCAGCGCTCGAATCGAGCAAATCTTCGAGAAGCTTGGGACATTGCCGTATGGGTTCCGCACTCAACAAGTGCTGCGCGTCTAATGGGGCGTGACAAATGCCGACAAGAATAAGCATTGCCGTGGAGTCCGGGACGGCCGTTTTGAGAGGAACAGTTGCGACGCGTGCGGCTGCCCAGGAGGCCGAGACCATAGCGCGCAAATTCTCCGAGTCCGGGAAGGTAGTCAATCTCCTGACGATCTCGGAGGCTCAGGACCGTCAAGACGTGGTCTATGAGGCAGGCGTCGAATCCTTCCCCGCGAGCGATCCTCCCTCGTGGAATCAATAAGAAAATTTCCGTTCAGGAATTCATTGCTGACAGCGTCATATCGAGGCGCGGGCAGTTCGTTTTGCGAGCGCAACGGCCGCCACTTTCGCCGGTCGGCGCACACGCACCCTTTTATGCGTCCTTCGTTGCTCGGTTGCCGTCGGCGTAAGACGGCGACCGCGTCCGCGATAAGTAGCGACCCGGAGTTATTTGTCGCCGCGCTTGCTGGAGCCGCCGAGCCTATCCTTGCCTCCCCTGGAATTTTGCCGAGGCGTCACGCCGCGAACTCGCGTCCAGAACGAAACAGGCTGGCAGTCTGTCACGGCGATCGTCCCTGATCCCAACGCCAGGAATGCTCGATAGCAGTCGGGCAATGGAATTCGCCCGGTACCATTTAACCAACCGCGTTTCGAAGAGTCGAACGCGCGCGGCGGTGTCATCGAGCGGCGCAGTGATGAGTTGCGGGATTGAGCGCGTCAGCTCGGTTAGCTACGCGATGGGATCCGGCAGCGAGCACAGCACTCCTCATTTCGGGCGCAGTCGCCCCGGCGGCCAGGAAGTTCAACGCACGTCGCCGGCCGTCCACAAGCGCATTTCGTCCGAATGCGCAGAAAATCGAATGCAGCGTTTCCGCTCGCGCGGTTCGACGGTGAGGGGGCGCATGTCGTTCGCCATGCCCACTCCTTTGCTTCAGATACGAAAGTGCATGCGGGCGACAAGTGGCCGCCCGCATGCCGCTCTCCCGGATGGTTCCTCGAATCGAGTTTGCCTCGAAACAGTTAGTTGACGCGGGCACCTCGTCAATGCCCGTCAATGCCTTCCATACTCACAAGATCGGTAGCGGCCGAGTACTCTCTTGGCGTTGGCGTTCGTGCTTGATGACGTTCGTGCGCCGATTCAATTCTAGTAAAAATCGTCCTAAACTCAAATGCTTCTAGCTATGTGAGTTACTGGGGGTTTTCTCTACGGGATACCCGAAAGAAGCTCCAACGCGATAATCACTGACGCGGCGCTTTCTTTAGTGCCTGCTCGATCGCCACGATTATCGGAACTATCGCGTCGCGCTCCCCTTGGAGCGCCTTCGACATTCGCTCTGAATGATTATTCTCAATATGATGAATGATCTCGAGCCTCCGCTGGAGAGCCGCGAGCAGCACTTCGGCGTTTAGCCGCTCGACTTCGATTTTTATCATCGGGCTATTCCCCGCCGTCGGTTTTGGACGACGTGAAAAGAATGCATGCGAGCGGCCGATGTCGCCACAACCGCCCGAATGTGGTGATTCCGACTGAAGGCGCCCCCCCTAAAACGAGATGATGGCGCCCCCCGATTACGAGATAATCTCGCCCCCTGTAACGGAATGATCCCGCCCGGGTGATTTCGTGCAGTGACGGGCTCCGTCGTTGGCCTGATCAGATCGCTCCTTTGGCAATCCAAGGGGAGCGGCCCATGCCAGCGGAGCGGATTACGATGCGCCATGCGCGCGAGATTATTCGGCTGAAGTCCACATCGGTTTCGGCCACGAGATTTCCCGGCGTCTCGACATGCCGCGCTCGACGGTGCGGGCGACGATCGAGCGCGCGGAGAGCGCCGGACTGCCTGGCCGCTGCCGGAGGGGATGAACGACGACGCGCTGGCGCAGGCGCTCTACGCCGCCCGGCGAAGCAAACAGGGCCATCGGCGAGCCGAGGAGCCGGACTGGACGGGCGTGCATCGCGAGTTGAAGCGCAAGCACGTCACCCTGACGATTTTGTGGGACGAATATATCGCCGCCAATCCGGGCGGCTACAGCTATTCGCGTTTTTGTGAGCTCTATCGCGCCTTCGAAAAGACGCTGTCGGTCACGATGCGGCGGACGCACGCCGCCGGCGAGCGGCTGTTCGTCGATTACGCCGGCGAAGGCGTCCCGGTCGTCATCGACAGGCTCACCGGCGAGCTTCGCATGGCGCAGATATTCGTCGCCGTGCTCGGCGCGTCGAGCCTCACTTTCGCCAAGGCGAGCTGGACGCAGACGCTCCCCGATTGGATCGACGCCCATGTCAGCGCGCTCGAGGCCGTGGGCGGCGTCCCGCAACGTCGCATTATGCCTGGCGATCGAAACGAATTACAATAATTGCATGAGGCAACACGACGGACGCCAGAACGAGTGCGCCGCCTGGGTCTACGAGCTGAAGGCGAACAAATGCTTCTGAGCGCCATCATCCCGGGTAGCGTGATGATCGCCTGAAACCCATGAGGGCTACAAGTCCCGAAGCGAATTTGCCCGCCATAGGCGTCGACGATGTCCGACGAGATGGATAGCCCGAGCCCGGTGCCCTCGGTCTTTTGGTCGAGGCGAACGCCACGCTGCCCGAGGTCGACGAGCTTCTCGGGGGGAACTCCTGGACCGTCGTCCTCGACGAGGATCGACAACACGCGTTCGCATTCCGCCGATACACGGACTTCCGTGACGGCCCATTTGACCGCATTTTCCAGGAGCGCGCCAAACAGCTCCGTGGCTTCTTCGACGCCCATGCCGATCGTCACATCCGCAGGAATGTCCAATCGCCAGGACAGAGCGCCGCCACGCGGCATTCGCATGAACGCTCTCGTCAAGCTTTCCACCACGTTTCGAAGAGGCGTCGCTTGGACAGGCGAGCCGGCGAGCGACTGCAACCGCGCCCGCGACAGCTCTCGATTTATGTGACGCCGCATGCCGAACGCAAGCTCCTGGAACTCGTCGGCGATCTCATCTCGACCGTCTTCCGGAGCCGTTCCGCATCCGTCGCGAGAATGGCGAGAGGCGTCTTCAGAGCGTGCGCCAAATTGGCGGCGCCCGCCTTGGCGCTTTCGACTGCTTTCGCTTTCGCCTCCAGCAGGGAGCTCACTTCGGCCACCAGAGGCATGATCTCCTCGTGGCCATCGACTGTAATCGATTTCTTCTCTCCTGATCGAACCGCATTGACGTTCCGCCGAAGCGCCTCCAACGGCCTCAGGCCGACCGCGATCTGCCCCCATGACGACGCCGACAGAATGCCAGAAGAATAAACTCGTCTCATTTTGGCTTCGCTCGAGTTCGAGCCGCGACAAATGCTCTCGCTGATCAGCGAGAAGACCAAGCTCGCTATCGAATTCACAATTCTTCGTCGATCGCGCGACTTGCCACGCCCAGACAGGGACGATGACGATCACGGTCGACGGCGCCGACGGTCGATCCTGGCGGCGCATGCTGAGGCCCCAGGATCGAGCCGCTGGCGTCCGGACGTCCATGAAGGAGGGTCACTCGCTGGGAACGTTCCAAGACCCGATTCGTAGACCTCGTCCTGCTGTGCCCCTATGATTAGAAGATTGACTACTTTACCGCTAGGCGACATTTTTCTTGCCAATGTCTCGACATCATGGGCCCCTGCCGCGGTCGGAACCGCACCGCGCATGACAACCGATTCAGCCTCCAGCGAGAGGCTGACGCTATAGCGATCGGAAGACATAGTCGACCTCCAGTCAGAGCGGCGCTTCGCCGTATGCGGTGCCTCATTTGCAGCAATTCTGTTCCATTGGCGTAACAAGATGATTCATAGGCCGTCGGCTATACAAGAAGGCGACCTCGGTCTCGCTGCTAGCGTCCTCGGTGCCTGATGGGTAGAACGATCTGCTTGCGATCAAGAATAAGAGTGTGGAAAGCGAGACCGCGTGTCGGGCGCTCTCGTCGACGGCGACCGTGCGCCAAGCGTGAAGAAGGCGTTCAAAGCCTTGGGGTCCGATACAGCGGTTCAGTGCTGCACTGCGCCCACACATCGCAAACTCCTCGCTCGCATGCCGGGAGATAATCCAAGCCGACGTGAACCAGCAGATCGAAGCGAAACACAAGGCGTTGAACCTGGAGTAGTCCGACGACAAGCTCACGGCCTTCACGCGCTTTTCGCCGAACCAATGGAAATCGACCCGCGCCTCGAGCGAAGGAGGCCAAGCGAAGTATCAAGACGGATATCTCTTCAGCTCGATCTTTGCACCATTGAATTCAGCCCGTCGCGCTATTCGAGAGCGTAGAGAAGACCTTCCGTTCGATACCAACTGAAGGCGACGATACACTGCTACGTAATCACTCGCCATGCGTCTAGAAGTGAAGCGGGCTTCGAAGCAGCGGCGGACGCGCGCGCGATCGAGACTTAACAGCTCCTCTAACCTTGCCAATCCCTCATCAACGCTACGCACGAGCACCCCACTTACGCCATCGTCGATTACCTCAGCGGCCGAGCCATGCCGAAACGCCAGCACCGGCGTTCCGCACGCCATTGCCTCGATCATCACCATTCCGAAAGGCTCAGGCCATTGAATTGGGAACAATAGAGCAGCCGCTGCGCCTAAAAAGCTGTTCTTGCGGCTATCATCGATCTCGCCCAAAAATTCAATATTGGGTGTGCCGAGAAGGGGCACGATCTCACGCTGGAAATAGGCCTCCTCTGTGCGGTCTACTTTCGCGGCAATTTTGAGCGGGATACCCGCGGCGATCGCGATTGCAACAGCCTGAACTAATCCCTTTTCCGGAGAGACACGTCCGAGGAATGCGAGATAGCTGCGACGTCGATCAATCGACAATGTGAACCGGCCCTGCGGCAGGCCATTCGGAACTGTGGCAATGAAATTCGCGCGCGGGACGGGGACACGTTGCGCGTCTGAGATCGAGACCAAGGGCATTTTAGGGAACATGTCGTATAGCTTCACAAGATTCGGCAGATCCTGCCGACCATGCAAAGTCGTGACAATCCCAGCTGACATGTCTTGAAATAACGGAAAATGCATGTTCTCGACATGAAAATGCAGCACGTCGAACTGAGCCGTCATGCGGCGCACTGCTTCCAACATCAGCAAATTCCACAACACGGGATCAGAGGAGCCATCTTGCCGAAGAGGAACATCGCTACAACAGATCAAACGCGCCGACGTTTTCGAGCCTCCGCTTGCGAAAAGCGTCACATCATGACCGAGTGAAACAAGCTCTTCAGTGAGGAAAGAGACAACGCGCTCCGTACCACCATAGCGGCTCGGCGGTACGCTTTCCGTAAGAGGCGCGATTTGAGCGATCTTCAGACGACGATTCAGCCCTTCGGGACCGGCTACCGGACGATTCGACAACATTTCAGTTCCATCATCGCGCCCATATTCCCGACCTATTCAACTTCCCGGTCGGTCGGAAGTTCCTTACCGAAGGGTTGGCATTTGCTTCTCAGGTCGTGCGACGTGCTGAAAGTGGTCAAGTTCTCGTTACTCCACGCCCGGGCCCGGTATCTGGTCGCGAAGTGCGTTTGTCCGAAATACTCCTACAGGCGGCGGCGGCTCCTACGCGGCTCTTCGTGGCGTTCGTCGTCAAGCGTACGACCGCCAAAGACGGGGGGCTTCGCCAAACTATGCCTACGAACGGCTTCGTGGGCGCGGCAACGTCTATTCAGAGCGCCTGCGTGGAGGGGAGGCTACCGGACGGGCGCTTACATCGGCAATAGAAGGCAGGGCGTCGACGAGCGGCGGCGCGGAGGAGCCGGAAGCTGGGAGCACCGTTCAGCAACGCCAGACGCGTCCCGCTCACGACTGCAGGAAAGTGGAGGCGGAATTGGAAAGGGTGGAGCTTCGCACGCCGGTAGCTCGCGCGAAGGATCAGGCGGCGGCGCTGGAGGCATAGCTGGCGGCAACCGGCGCTAAGCGACCCACTTCAGCGGGCCGTTCGACTTCAAGGGCCATGGGACACGATCGTCGCGCGCGGGCACGCCACCGCGTGCGGCGAAGCTTTCCGCTGCAGTCTGGGTGCGTTTGCTTCTGACAGGAGTTCGAGCGGAACCTGCCCCATCCAGAGTTAAAGATCCTGAAACCCGGCGTCGGAGCATGTCAGCTTATCCGCTGCCTGAATTACTATCAGAGCGCGTATACCATCGGGTTCAAAACGCAGTTCTGCCTTCCCACCACCGGCTTCAGCGCTGCTTTCTATCATTTTCATTCCGAAGCCCGGACAGTGGGAGGATTTCACAGGGGGACCTCCTTCTTCCCGCCAATTGAGCTGAAGGGCCGCCCGGTGTCCGCGTCCGGCATGCTCCAGCTCAGTTGCACAACCCCGTCCGGACTCGACAACACACCGTATTTGAAGGCATTCGTCGTCAGCTCGTGAAGAATCATGCGAAGCGGTCGAACGCTGGATCGTTCGACCTGGATCGGGGGACCGGGCTCGACGCGGAGCTGGCTTACATCGGAGCGCAGCGCGTCGTCGATGATCGCCGCCAGATCAACTCCGGTCTCGCCGGATTGGGCTGCAAGATCGTCGGCGGTGAGGAAGGCATCCAAGCGACCCAAAAATGTATCGCGGTATTCTACGGCTGATCGCCCTCTAGTCTCTGTTCGGAAGGCAATCGTATGCACAACGGTCAGCACGTTTTTTATTCGATGGCGGGTCTCGGCGAGCAGAAGGTCGTTCTCGGCATTGCGCGTCTCTGTTATATCCTTGAACATCACGAGCAGGATTGTGCTGTTATTGCTTTCCAGGACCAGCCGTCGCGCACTTACCAGCATGGTGCGGCGGCCTATCGACGGAAAGTCATGGTTTACCTCGAATCCGAGTACGGCCTGAGATTTCGGGATCACTTCACTGAGGAGCCGTCGCAATTCAGGGATGTCCCACTGCCCATTACCGAGGGCAAAGAGTGATTTAGACTTGGTATCGATCAGTTCGACGTGGAATGCTTTCAAAAAAGCGGGGTTGGCCTTGATTACACACTGGCTCTCGTCCAGTAGCAGCAGCGGCTCGTCCAAAGTGTCGACGATCCCCTGGGCGGCTCCTCACATAGGAGCTGATAGAGGTTTTCCAGCGCCATGCTCCGAACCTCACTCTAACCATAAACGTCGTAATGGATTCAGGCTCGAGGCTACTACACCCGCGTCATTTTTGCGAGCGTCGCCGGTGAAATCCCACCACACCTGGAAGCGGCGTCGGAACCGGAAGCAACAGCTTCCATTTCAAAAGCAGCGCGACGAAGTCGAACGAACCGGCCTGATCCGAATGGTATCCCGCGGTCATTCAACGGTCCGGCGGCGTAGAGCGATATCGGCCTCACGTCGCCGGCAGAAGCTCCACCTTCATCCATCCTGTTTCGCGCGAATCAAAGGCCTCATAGGCGTCGACGGCGTTTCGCATGGGCTCCGTCCTGGTGAGTATGTTGGCCGGGTCGATCAAATTGGCGGTGACAAGATCGAGCAGATGCGGAATATATTTGCGATGATGGCAATTGCCCGTTCTCACCGTCAAATTCTTGTTCATTGCCTGACCAATCGGAAATGATTTGTGGTCTGGCGGATAGACGCCGATGATGGACAGTGTCCCGGCTTTGGCGAGAGCGTCCACCGCCCAGAGCAATGCCTGATCGGGGCCGTCGCCCGGCGTCCAGGAATGACCATGCGGCCTGCGCAGAGACGCGGCCGCGGCGCTCAACGCCGTCCCGGCCTTCGCGAGACTGGAGGCGGCGGGGCCCTGATGAGCGTGCTCGGCGTCCACGCCGACAGCGTCGATCGCGCGATCGACGCCTATGCCGCCGGTCGCCTGCAAGATGAGCTCGACCGGATCCTCGCGCTCGAAATCGATCGTCTCGGCGCCTTGGCGCTGCGCCATGCGCAGGCGATCCGGATGATGATCAACGGCGAAAATCCTGCCTGCGCCTTGCAGACGCGCACTGGCGATCGCGAATTGTCCGACGGGCCCGCATCCGAATATGGCGACGGTGCGGCCGGGCTTGATGTCGGCGAGCTCCGCGCCGAACCAGCCGGTCGGAAAAATATCGGAGATCAATATCGCCTGGTCGTCCGCGACTTGATCTGGCACTTTGAACATGCCGACATTGGCGTAAGGGATGCGCGCCTTCTCCGCTTGCAGCCCATTCCAGGGGCCGGCGGAGCCCGGGCCGCCGAAAAATGCAGTGCCTGCCCGCTTGCCGTGCGGATTGGCCTCGTCGCATTGCGCGAAATAGCCCGCGCGGCAATAGGCGCAGCTCCCGCAGGCGATGGTCGAGCCGATGACGACGCGATCGCCGGGGCGGAAATTGCGCACCATGGGCCCGACCTCCTCGACGACGCCGACGCCCTCGTGGCCCAAGATCGTCCCGGGAATCATCCCGGAGAAGCTGCCACGCACGAAGTGAAGATCGGTGCCGCAAATGGCGGAGGCGGTGAGACGCACTATCGCGTCGGTCGGCTCCACGAGCTTCGGCTCGGGAACATCATCTATTCTAATGTCTCCGGTTCCGTGAAAGACAACCGCCTTCATGAGAAATCTCCTCTTCCTTTGCCCCACAACGACGGAAGCGACGAGCGGTTCCCCTCGCGAAAGCCTGTCGCGCTCGGCCGCGTGAAACAGTTCGGACGAAGCGAGGAACCCGAAGATCAGATTGGGCGTTCCATAGTTCGTGATGAACAGCGAGCAGGCGGCCGCCAAAGCGGCGCGCTGTGAAACGCGCCGCTCTCCCGTCACGTTCTGCGCCGGAGCCTCTTTGCTGCCGCGAGTGCGAATGAATGAGATTGACGCGACTCCGTGACGATTCGAGAACCCTGCTGTCCGGCTCTGCGGAGATACCGCGCCCGTGAGCTCACGCGCACAGGTCATCCTCTGTGCCTGCGCGACGCTCCTCCTCGGCTGCTCGCCGGACGCTTCGATTCTCGATCCGCGAGGCGAGAGCGCCTCCGAAATCTCTTCGCTGTTCTGGCTCTTCGCTGGCGTCTGCGCTTTCGTATGGCTCATGGTGACGGCGGCGCTCTTTTCAGGCCTGCGCGCGCGCGGGGCGCCGGCGGCTCCCCTGCCGCTCGACGATCGCCGCGAGAAGCACGACAGGCTCAAGGTCGTCATCGCCGTCGGCGCGACGACGATGATTATCGTCGGCTTGACGGTCGTCAGCTTCTTCGTCGACCGCAGGGTGGCGCGCATCGGCGGTGCGACGCCGCGACTGACGATCGAGATCACAGGCCGTCAGTGGTGGTGGGGGGCGCGATATCTCGACCCGCGGCCCGACCATATTTTCGCGGTCGCCAATGAGATACACATCCCGGCGGGCGAATTCGTCGAGCTGCGACTCCGCTCTGCGGACGTTATCCACTCCCTCTGGATTCCGAGCGTCGCCGGGAAGGAAGATCTCATTCCAGGCCGAGAGAATCGTTTGCGTATCGTGGCGAATAAGCCAGGCGTATACCGAGGGCAATGCGCGGAGTTCTGCGGACGCCAGCACGCCCATATGGCCGTAATCGTCATAGCCGAGGCCCGCGAGGCATTCGACGCATGGCGGGACGCGCAGCTGAGGCCTGCGGAGCCACCACGCGACGCGGCCGGGCAGAGAGGCGCGCAAATCTTCGCCTCCCACGCCTGCGCCGCATGTCATCAGCTGCGCGGCGCGACCGCCGCCGCGACCATTGGCCCGGATCTCACTCATCTCGCGAGCCGCAGCACCATCGCCGCCGGAGCCGCGCCGATGACACGCGGCCATCTCGCAGCATGGATCGTCGATCCGCAGGCGCTGAAGCCCGGCGCGAAGATGCCGGCCATGGGCCTTCGCTCCGCCGAGCTCGTGGACCTCCTGCGCTATCTGGAGGGATTGCAATGAGCATTGAGGAGCGATCCCAGACGCCGCTGGGCGAGATACTCGATCGGGAACTCGACGGCGCGCCTCTGGGCCGCCTGCTCTCGCAGAGCTGGGGCGACAGTCCGGGCCTCGTC